>CAZHPP010000122.1:231-9221 GCA_964534535.1 uncultured Victivallales bacterium
GGAGGAGGCGGTCCCGCCGGTCTGAAGAGGACATTGAGTCCGCTGCCGGCAATGACCACGAAGGAGTTAAGGCGTTTTCCTGTTCCTGTATCTGAAATCGCGGGGACTGACTCCATGGGATTTCCGGAATGCCCTGGAGAGGGAAAAACCGCATCCCAGCCCCACCATGGATGCAATTGCATCCAGTTTGTAGTTTGTATGTTTCAGGAGATTGGCCGCGGCATTCATCCGCAGTTCATGAAGCCGCGTCATGGGAGGAGTCCCGAAATATTTTCGGGAAACGGCAAACAAAGCCGAGATGCTGATTCCCGCATGACGGGCCATTTCCGCCGCAGTCCATGGCTTTTCCAGAGAAAGTTCAACGACGTCGAACAGGGCTCTCAGTCTGCCGGCCGCTTCCGATTCCGGAACGAACCGTCCGAGAATCCGATGCAGGAGCAGTTCAATCACGCGGAGCGAGTACCAGGTGATCCCCGAATCATCCTTGTCCGGAATGTTGCTTTCCCGGTACAGCAGCAGGACCATGGTGCGCAGACATTCCAGGTCCATTGCGGAGGCAGTGAAGAATTTGACATCTTTCAGGAAATTCCATTCGGGGGCCTGCGGGCAGAGATGGAACCAGACGAGCTCAAGCGGTGCATCCGCGCCGTACAGATACCATGTCCCGGCGGGAAGGAAGATCATGGTGCCTTCGGAGAATTTCCGTTCTTCCGGAATCGAGGAATTGTTCCGGAACAGAAGGTGTCCCCTGCGGATCATCAGCAGCACGTGAAACCTGTAATCCGGCGTCCGGACGACGAGATAGCCTGAAGTCAGGCTGCTGGCCCCCATCAGGTCGATGGCGGAGGGATTCCTGTCGTTTCCGACGGAGGACGCAGAGACGATATGTTCAATGGAATCTTTGGGGATATATGTAATCTTGGTTATGTTTTTTACAGGAAGTGCCATTGTGACAATCCTTATTTTATGATATAATATAAGCGTAAAAGCAGGAAAAATCAAACGGCGGGAAAAACAGGGAATGTTATTATTTATGAATTCTTTTGAACGTCTGCTGGAACAGCGTTCCAGTCCGATCCTTCTCGCGGGGGATTCCCATAAGGCCTACCGCGATCCGGCAGTCTTTTATCAGGAAGGCGTTTTCCATCTGTTTTTCACGCTGGTTGAAACGGAACCTTCCGGAAAAGTCTTCCTGTATGTCGCGGTCACGTCGACGCGCGACTTCCAGACATTCACCCCGGTCGAGAAACTTACCGTCAGGGATCAGCGCTGCAATTATTCAAGCCCGGGGAGCATTCTGCGGTTCGACGGGGCTTTCCGGCTGTGCTTCCAGTCCTACTGCCGCGAAAACGGGGAAATCTTCGGCAGCGGGCGGAGCCGCATTTTCCAGTCCTCGTCTCCTGATCTGCGGCACTGGTCGCAGCCGGAACTGCTGCGGGTCAAAGGCCCGGATGTCCCGGAACAGCAGATGGGGCGCATGATTGATCCTTTCTGGTTCCGCGACAAGGACGATCCGGGCAGGATATGGTGCTTCTTCAAGCAGAACGGCATTTCACGCGCGTGGAGCCGGAATCTGAAGGAGTGGAATTTCATGGGACGGATGGACGGCGGCGAAAATGTATGCGTCACGGTCTCGGACGGGCAATACTGCCTCTGGAATTCCCCGTCCAACGGGATTGCGCTCTGGCGGGGAAATGACCTTGAACACTGGAACCGGGATGCGGAAGTGATCACTCTCGGACAGAAGCGCTGGGCCTGGGCGCGAGGCCGTCTGACGGCCGGGTTCGTCCTGGACCTGCGTGCGGAGCCTGAAGTCGGAAAGGCGCTGCTGTTCTATCACGGAACCGGACCGGAAGACGAGTCCGTTGTGTTTGACACCAATGCCTGCATCGGAATCGCATGGAGCGATGATCTGATTCACTGGCGTTATCCGGGAGACGAACTGTGATGACAGAAACAGGGGATTCATGCTTTCTGAAACTTCCGCCGGGCTTCGGAGAGCGCCATGTCTGCTGGACCGCCGATGCCGCGGTTCCGCGTCGGGGCGCGGTCGACCTGCGGCGCGGAGTGCATGTCGATTCCCGTTTTCCGGATCCGGAAGGCATTCTGGAAACGGCGTGGTCCGATCTGCGGTCGGTTCTCCGGAAGACCGGATGCGGATCTCCGGAAGGAATCCCGCTTTCCGCGGTCCGCGATCCGGGCATGACAGGCGA
This sequence comes from uncultured Victivallales bacterium, assembly GCA_964534535.1. Lineage (GTDB taxonomy): Bacteria > Verrucomicrobiota > Lentisphaeria > Victivallales > UBA1829 > CAZHPP01. Next base: position 2,445 of record CAZHPP010000122.1, read on the forward strand.
AAGTTTCAGGCTGGAGGTCGGATCGGACGGGATCGGCCTGTCATCCGGAACTTTGGAAGGACTGCGCCGCGGGATTTATCATCTTTCCTCCAGCATCAGCGCATCGCCATGGCTGACTTCCGGAAAGCAGGAGCACTCGTTCAGAATCCGGAACCGCATTTCACGCTGCTTTTTCGGCCCGATCAAACGTCCGCCGTTCAACCGCGATGAGCTCCTCGATGATATCGATTATTACCCGGAGGATTATCTGAACCGGCTGGCTGCCGAAGGCGTGAACGGGCTGTGGATCTCCGTATGCTGGAGTGAACTTTCGGATGCCGGTTTTGAACCGAAGGACAGATCGGCGGACCGGCGTCTGGCAAAGCTGAGGAGAACCGTGGAGAAATGCCGCCGATACGGGATCCGGATCTGGCTCTTCAGCATAGAGCCGGAAAGCCGTTTTCCTGGGGATCCGCTGCTGAAAAAGTTTCCTGAACTGGCCGGAGCCAGAGGATATGACCGCATCTGCATCTGTCCTTCCTCCCGGACAGCGGAACGTTATATTTCTGAAACGCTGCATTCCATTTTTGCGGCGGTTCCGGGGCTTGGGGGGCTGATCAACATCATGCTCGGAGAACATATCACAAGCTGTCTGAGCAGCACGCCGCTTGAAAAAGACGCTCCTGTCCTGTGTCCGAGATGCGGACCCCGAAGCAAGGGAGAAGTCTTCCATTCTCTGACGGAAGCCATGATGCGGGGAATCCGTTCGGCATCGCCGGATGCCGGACTGATCGCATGGCTGTATCTGCCGTCGGAGCATGTCAAGGCGCCATGGGTGCATGAACTGGCCGCGGCGGCCCCCCGCGGGGTGACGGTCATGGCAAACTTTGAATCGGCCGGAATGCTCCGGCAGCTGGAAAGAATCCGCAGAAGCGGCGATTACTGGCTTTCCTATGCCGGTCCGGGAGAGGATTTCCGGCGTTTTGCCGCCGCCGCACGGAAATCCGGAACCCGCCTGGGAGCAAAACTCCAGACGGGATGTTCGCATGAAGTCGCCACGGTCCCGTTCGTCCCCGTGCCGGGATTGCTGTACCGGAAGTACAGAAAACTCCGGGAACTGGGAGTCGGCGATGTGCTCTGCTGCTGGTATTTCGGGGGAAATCCGGGCCTCATGAACCGGTGCGCCGGGAAGCTGGCCGAGGAGAAAATCCCCGGCAGCGAAGCAGCGTTTCTCCGGGCATCCGCAGCGGAATCCTGGGGGGACTCCGCGGATCAGGTTGTCAGAGCATGGCAGGAATTCGGCAGTGCATATCGGAACTATCCGTTTTCCAATATGATGCAGTATTACGGTCCGGCGCATGCGGGCGTTGTCTGGACTCTCTCGGAAGTCGTGAAAACACTTCCTCTTGCCCCGACGTGGCAGACCGGATTCCCGCTCGAAGGCGACACCGTCGGCGAATGCCTTGGAAATTACACTCTGGAGGAGGCCGTGGAACTGACCGGACGTCTTGCCGACGGCTGGGAACGCGGAAACAGGCTGTTGAAGCCGCTGCGCCATAAGTTCGGAGGCGATCCGGAACGGCGTCTGGAAATGGACATTGCCGAAGCGCTGGAAATTCAATTCGGATCAATGCACGGCATCCTGAAATTCTATGACCTGCGCCGGCGGCTTTACTGCGGCTCGGCGGATGCGGGGAAAGCCATGGCTGAAATCGCCGCAGGCGAGCTGAAACGCCGCAGGCGTCTGCTGGAACTCTGCCGGGAAGAACCTCTCCTGGGATTTCATCCCGAGGCGGAGTGCCATCTCTACGATGCGGAAAAACTTCGGGCTTCCATGCCGGCACTTGAAAAACTTGCAGGCGGGATCATGACTCCCGCGCCGATGCCGGTCCGCGAGTGCTGCCGCGTGAATTCCGGATGCCGGGAACAGTCCGACTGGAGCTGGAAAATTGACGGGGAATGCCGGATCCGCATCAAGTTCCGCCCGCGTCCCTCCATGGACTATGACGCGATCTGGATTCAGATGCTTGACCGGTTCGGTACGGTCAGCCCTCTGCTGAAAGAGTTTGACCTCACGCACAGAAGAGGTAAAATCGACTTTCAAATGCCAGTGGGGAAATTTCTTTTCGGTTCGCCTGCCGTTCTGTTCCGCATCGTCCGGGTTGCATTCCGCGTCGGCAGGCCTGCCGATATCGAAGCGTGGCCCGGGAATCAATCTCCGCCGCCGCATCGTCTCCGGCTCGGCATGTTCGCGGGAAATGTCATGGGCGAACTGCGTGCGGATGCTTTCAAAAACCAGGATAACAGGGAGTAAAAGAATGACCATCATCGGAAGAATGCAAAAAACATTGCTGCTTTCGGCTGCGTTTTGTCTGTCGTCGGCCGCCGCGGCATCGGGAGAAAAACTGCCCGAACCGTTCCTGGACTTCGATTTCAGCCATGCCGCAGGTCTGCAGAAGACGGCAGACCGGACCGGACGCTCGGTCTGCGTGTCGGCTTCCGGACCGTTCGTTGTCCAGGATGGAGGCCTGCGCATCGCGGAAGGAGCGCGGTTCTATATCCCCGGAGACAAACTGCCGGACATGACGGAACATTTCACTGCGACCGTCTGGCTCTCGAAGAACTATTTTGCCGACATATCGGCCGTGCTGTTCCGGGGCGTGCACAGCGAACCGCTGCAGTTCATGACCACCATCTCGATGCTTGCTCCGGAATTCCGCTATAAGAATGTTCATGGACAGTCGTTCTACAAGGGAGCTGTGCTTCAGGGGAATTTCCGTTCGACGACCTATCAGTACAACAGCGGAACGCGAATCGTTTCTCCCACGGGCCCCGCGCTCAGACAGGCCTGCTGGACTCATGTGGCCTGGGTGTTCGACCGCGGAGCCGCGGATATCTACATCAACGGGCGTCTGACCGTGTCGCACCGTCCGGAACACAGCGAAAAACTGATCCCGTGCACTCTGCCGATGTGGCTCGGAGCCGAGCGAGTCCCGAAACTTGACCTGAACTATGCCACGGGCAACCTGCTTCTGAACGACCTGCATATTTACAGGGAGGCCCTGACGGCTTCCGAAGTGGAACAGGACTATCAGCTGAAACGGACCGCATACCCGGAAAAAAGCCTGCTGAAGCCGGGCGAGGTCAAATATCCGGACTGCAATGCGTATCTGGAGCATCTGATGCCGGGGATCGACCCGGATTTCAGGAAAAAACTGCCCATGACGGCCGAATTTGAAAAGAATCTGCCGAAGCCGCTGCCGCCCGGACACGGCAATACCGTCAGCAAAGTGGCGCCCGACCGCAATGGCGTGCCGGGACTCTTCATCAACAACCGGGAATACTATCCGTTCCTGTTCTTCCCTTGGCTTGTCCGCGACAACCGCTATCGCTTTTCCGATGCCGTCCCCGCATGGCGCGACTTTGCCGCGGCCGGATTGGAGCTTTTCGGCACAGGCTATATTCCGCCGCTTTTCTGGAACGGGCCCGGAAAATACAGCTTTGCCCAGCTGGACGAAGTGGTCAGACGTGCGGCGGAGGCCCATCCCGCCGGCCGGCTGCAGGTCTATCTTTACATACGACCCCACGGCTGGTTTTTCTCTGAACACCGCAGGGAACTTGAACTGTACTATCCATCCTTGAGTTCCAAGGGACAGCTTTCGCCGTTTTATCTGGCGGCTCCGTTCGGTTCAAAGATCTGGCTTGAAATCGCACCGGAACTGATCTGCGACACGGTGCGCCACATGGAAAGCCAGGACTACGCCGACCGCATTTACGCCTACCAGCTCGGCTGCGGCGATGCCGGCGAATGGTACTGGTCCGGTTCGTTCACCGGCGGCGTGCCCGGCTATTCCGAAGCCACGCGCAGCAGCTTCAGCGAATATCTGAAGCGCCTCTACCGCACCGACAAGGCGCTGCAGGAGGCCTGGAACGACAGAAATGTCACCTTCGCCAATGTCAGGGTGCCTTCGCCGGAATTCCGTCTGGCGTCCGAACACGGCGATTTCCGCGACCCTGTCACGGCGCGGCCCGTGCTCGATTTCCGGCGCTATATGAACGACATCACATTCGCAAACCTTGAAGCGGCATGCCGTGCGGCAAAACGCGGATGCGGCGGCAAGAAAATCGTCAGCATCTACCACGGATATCCGCTCCTCTACGCGGGCTGGCGCAATACGATGCACTGGGGCGGACTCGGCATCTTCGGCCGCGTGCTCGGACTCGACTGCGCGGACGGTATCGCAACGCCGCTGAATTACGAGTTCCGGCGCGGCGGAGATTCCGGCGCGAACATCAACGCATTCAACGGAAGCGCAAGACTCCACGGAAAGCTGCTCTGGCACGAAAACGATCTCCGAACCCATCTCCACCCCGTGATCGAATTCGGACGCACTGCCGACATGCGGGAAACCATCGAGGTCATGCGCCGCGGATTCGGGTGGTCGCTTGTTCAGGACGCCGGATTCTGGTATTGCATTCTGACGGCCAACTACACATTCCACCATCCGGATATCATGAACGAAGTCCGGCGCATTGCCGGATTGTCGCGGGAGGCCATGCTCCATGACAGGCGTCCGAACGCGGAAGCCGCGCTGGTCTTTGACGAGGAGAGCACGCTTTACACCTCCGCGCCGCGCAATGACGCTGTCAGGGGCTTCACCTGGGGAATGTACGGCAGCGCACTGAGGGCCGGCGCACCGTTCGACGTCTATCTCCTGGACGACATCGGCAATCCGAAGATGCCGGATTATAAGATCTATGTCTTCATGAACAGCTATTACATGACAGCGGAACGCAGGGAAAAGATTCTGGCAAAACTGCACCGGAACCACGCTGTGGCCGTCTGGTGCCATGCCCCCGGACTTCTCTCCGAACGCGGCTTCGATCCCGAGGCAATGACGAAACTGACCGGCTTCCGTTTCGTGCGCGAGGATTCCAGACTCTGCACGTCCCTGAAACTTGCAGGCGGCATGCCGTTCACGCGCCGAGCCGCCGTCCAGAAGAAGTTCTCCGTCCAGCCGTGGTTCCATTGCGTTCCGGAGAAGGGCGTCGGCGTGGCCGGAACCCTGGCGGGCCGGCCGGCGCTCGCCGTGAAGAAAATGCCGGATTTCACCTCCGTCTATCTCGGAGCGCCGCCGGACTGGACTCTGCTTGCCGGGCTCTATGAACTGGCCGGCGTGCACCTCTATTCCGCTTCCGGCGATGTCTTCGCGGCAAACAGCGGGTACATCATGCTTCACACCTCGACGGCCGGCGACAAGACACTCTTCCTGCCCCGTCCGGCAAAGGTGACAGAGATATTTTCAGGCAGACAGTTCGGTCCGGTCTCCCGGACTGTCACAGACTGCGGCGTGCCTGCCGGAACAACAAGAATCTATCGTCTTGAGTAATCACGCTCAAAACATAAAACAGGGGAACCACATCATGAAAAACATCTTCAAAGCTTCGGAAAAACAGAATTCGGGCCGGCGCCGGAAAGGTTGCCGTCCGCTGCGGATCGGGCTTTTCTCGCTGATCGAACTTCTGGTCGTCATCACGATCATCTCAATGCTTGCCGCAATGCTTCTGCCTGCGCTCCAGAAGGCAAGGGACAAGGCCAGAACCATAAACTGTGCCGGCAATCTCAAGACACACGGAATCGCCATGAATTCATACATCAGCGACTTCTCCGGCTATACCCCGGCGATCTACTGCACATCCGGAACGTGGGGGCTGGTCCTGTCGAACAATTCATATCTGCAGGCGGCTTCCTCCGGCGTGTGGTCATGTCCGTCGGCAAAAAGACTCCCGCTCTTTGCAGGGGAAACATTGCCTCAGAAAGGCGCCACATACGGAATGTGGTGTCTGGACGTCGTGACCAACAGCTGCTGGCATTTCACCAGTTCCCCGCGCTATATCTCGGGAACCCCGGGAGTCGCTCCGTTCCGGCCGAAAGATTCCCTGGACATTCCGCTCTCCCCGTCCAGAACCACGCTGATTTCCGACAGCGTGATAAATTCCCCCTGGCGCGGGCTGAAAGTGGTCGAAAATTATTATGTGTGGCGCAACGGAGCGAACGGAGGCAACTCCATGAATATGGTGGCCGTCCGTCACGAAAGCGGAAGCCGGGCCAATCAGTCGTTTGCCGACGGACATGTCGAGACCCTTGATACGGGCAGACTGAACAGACTTGGCTGGGGTCTCACAGCGATTCTCAGGTATTGAAGCGGCTTTCCTCCCGCAGAGCCTCGAAAGTCCAGTCATTGGAGTCCGGGCGAAGTTTTCTGTTCCGGACGCAGTTCGTTCCAATAGGCGGCCGGCCCTGTTCCGGCCGCTTTCTGAAAACGTTTCCGGAGCCTTGACGCCACGGCAGTCCGCAGCAGCGGCGAGGTCCTGAAGCATCAGATGCGTTCTGAAATTCCGGTCCATGGATTTGAGAAGTTCCGAAAAACCGTTGTCGGAACTTTCTCCGCCGGGCACTTTTCCGAGTCCAGGCAGAAAGAGCACAGGCGCATGCGGATATCAGGTTTTCCTTTTCCGGCTGTTTCCGCGTCGGCATCCGGGCAATCCGCGGGATTCTTTGTTCAATTCTTTCCGGTGCAGGGGGACAGATTCGCCGTGAATGGAGAAAACCGGGAGAGTCCGCAATCCCGACGCGCCGGAGATTCTGTGACGAAAAATTCAGAATGCCTGCCGCGGAACAGCTTTTTTCTTTGTCGGACGGTAATGCCACATGATTGCGAGAATGGAAAAATAGAGCATGAGCTGGAAATAATTGATGTATTGTTTCAGGACCCATTCGAGCGTGCTCTGGATCAG
>CAZHPP010000123.1:0-9195 GCA_964534535.1 uncultured Victivallales bacterium
CTCGGTGCAATGACCGCGAAGTACAAAAAGACCGGCAGCCGCGATGACCTTCTGAAAGCTGAAAATGTCTTCCGGGGAATCGTCGGCCTTTTCGAAATGTCGCAGAAAATCGCCCCGGGGTTCTACTGCAAGCCGTGGGGCGGGACTCTGACGGATGAAACATCCAGCGACCAGTACATTTATACCATGTGCGGCTTGGATTCCTATTCTGAAATCGCGTCAGAAAGCGAAAAAAGACTCATCGCCCTCATGATCGAGCGCATGACCGAATTCTGGCTTGAATGCGATTTTAAATACAAATATTACGGATCTCCGCTGACCTGGCAGAAATCAAGGTTTCCGTCATTCTTCGCTCTGGCATGGAAACATTCGGGCCGCGAAAGATACAGACGCATCGCTGAACAGCTCATGTCGTCACCGGCTGTCATGGCCTGTCCCCCCTTCAATGCCGTAATACCTGAACCCGGATGCAGTTCTGATCATATCATTGAACTTGATTCGGAACGCGCGTCAAGCGCCATACTTTCCGTAGCCTTCGCGGTAAAGGCGGGGCTGGACAGGGCCGGATTCGGAATGCGGACAATCCGTGATGCGATAAAATTCGGATTTGCCGGAATTGCACCCGACGGTTCAGGGTATGCATTCGCCAGAAATTCGGGAAAAGACGGACTTTCCCCGCTGCTGAAAAGTTCTTCCGTCTACAACAGGGGCCCGGCATGGAAATCATGGAACCTTTCCACATTCCAGGCACCGTATCGTCACGGGAAAGTGGCACCCCTCACCTTTGCACGGTCTCTCGATTTTTGTGATCCGCAGTATTCGTATGGATATTCCAATCTGCTTAAGGCCGCCCGAACCGGACTCACATGGGTTGAAGACCCGGAAAACGTCCTTCCCGACGACCTGAAGTGGATGAACGGCGTGGTCAGCGGCGATGCTGTGGCTCACTGGCTGTGGCTGTACTGGAGCCGTTGAAATCAAAGCCAGTCCATGAACGGCAGGACAATAATAAAATCAACAGGGAAAAGGAGAAATTGTAAAATGAATCAAAACAAGATCAGGTTTACGGGCATCATGCCGGCACTGATCACACCATTTTGTTCCGACGGAACAGTCAACTTCAAGACGCTGGAAGAACTGATTGAATTCCATCTCTCTGCCGGCGTCGACGGATTCTACATCTGCGGCTCCTCCGGTGAAGGCGTCGTCCAGACTGTGGAAATGCGGAAAGCCGTCTGCAGATGCGCAGTTTCTGCCGTTGCCGGACGCGGGAAAGTCATCGTCCAGACGGGGTCCATTAACCCGTCTGAAGCTTTTGAACTCGCCCGGCATGCAGCACAGACCGGAGCAGACGGCATTTCATCGGTTTCGCCGTCGTTCTATTATCATTACACCGAACATGAAATCATTGATTATTACCGGAAACTGGCAAGATGTTCTTCTCTTCCGGTCCTGCTGTATGCCGTCCCCCTCGTGGAACTTGCCAACGTCCGGAAAATTGTCGGGGAACTGATCAAAGTTCCAAATATCATCGGTCTGAAAGACACCCGTGCGGATTTCTTTGAACTTTGGCGGCTGCGCCAGCTCAACGGCGGCTGCATCAACATCATCAACGGCCCCGATGAATGCCTTCTGTGCGGTCTTGCCATGGGGGCTGACGGCGGGATCGGAGCGACCTATAACATAATGCCTGAAATGTTTGTAAATCTGTATCGGGATTTCCGTGCAGGCAATTTCGCCGCAGCTCAGGAATGGCAGTTCAGAATCAATAAGATCATTGATGTAATTCTGAATCATGCCAAAAGCTCATGCATCGGCACAATTAAATTGACGCTGCAGCTGTGCGGATTCAACGTCGGAACGCAATGTTATCCTGCGGAATCCTTTACGGCAGAGGAAACCGCCCGTTTTCAGGCAGCAATGGAACAGGCCGGATATGACTTCCAGCAGAGAAAAAACAGACTGCATTGACAGGCCCCGGCTTTTTGCAGGAATACGGGCAGGGGGAACAGAACCATTTTCCCGAGACGCGGGACCGGGAGCTCTGCGGAAATTCCGGCAACGCGGATTCCGGCGCGAAACTCACATGAGGGGAATGTCTGCCGCGGCAAAGCCCCTCCGCCAGTACGCGGCGGAATCCTGAATGCGTCCCGGGACAACAATGGTCTGAAACTTCAGACTTCCGCTCAGGCGTTCGAAAATCTGAGGAAATGTGCCCTGCCTCAATGATCCCCGTCTTGAAAAACCGCTTCCCCCCGCTATATTTTGCAAGATACGAAAACCAACCAATCAGAGAGCCGCATGAAAAAAGAGATCTTCGCAATCTATTTTCCCAGCTGGCATCCGGACAGGCATTATGAAAAATGGTACGGCAAAGGCTTTTCCGAATGGGAACTCGTCAAAAGCACCAAACCGCTGTTCCCCGGACACCTCCAGCCGAAAAAGCCGCTCTGGGGATACTTCGACGAATCCGACCCGCGCATGATGGAGCGCCAGATCGATGCAGCCGCCGGCCACGGCCTCACCGGATTCCTCTTCGACTGGTACTGGTACAACGGCGAACAGTTCCTGGAAAAACCGCTCGATGAAGCATTTCTGAACGCGAAAAACTCCAGCCGCCTGAAATTCGCCCTGATGTGGGCAAACCACAGCTGGGGCGTCTGGCCCGCCCTCGACGACGCCGGCCATCAGGCCATGAACGGCAACGTGAACCAGAGCAGCCGTCTCTTCCTTCAGGCCTCCCACAGCGAGCCGGACCTGCGCCGCGTGGTGAAATTCTGCACGGAAAAATATTTCCGCCGCGAAAATTACTGGAAAATCGATGGAAAGCCCGTTTTCAGCTTCTTTGCCTCGGACAAGCTCTTCCGATTCGTTCCCGCCGCCGACGCGGTCCGGATCCTGAACGACGAGGCAAAACAGTGCGGATTCCCCGGACTCTACCTGCTGATGAACGTGGGCTGCTGCAACGACAATGCCTACTTCTGCGGCTGGGAAAGAGTCCCGAAAATGAAGGCGGCCGGATTCGACGCCGTCTTCGCCTACAACATCGTGGCGCCCGACAATTACGCCTCCCTTCCGCAGGAGCGGCCCGTATTCGACTACACGGGCATGATGAAGTCCCAGGAATTCTGCTGGGGAAAGATCGAGTCGTACGGACTTCCGCATTTCCGGAGCGTCACGCTCGGGCTTGACGTTTCCCCGCGCTGGAGCCGCTCGGTGAAATTCCCGATGGACTACATGAAGCTCGGATACTGCCCGATCTGCACCGGAAACACGCCGGAACGGTTCGGAACGATCCTGAAGCGCGCCCTGGATTCGGAAACTCCCGCCGTCATCATCAACGCCTGGAACGAGTGGACCGAAGGCATGTTCCTTGTCCCGGAGTCCCAGTACGGCGAAGGGTATCTTGAGGCAATCCGGGACGCTTCCAGGTCCTGAATTCCCCCGCATGGAGCGGAAAATATTTGAGAAATCCCGGAACAAAATTAAAAAAAACTTGACAAACAGACATGAAGAGGATATATTACCTGTTCTCGAACATGCAGGAGGTAAAAAATCATGAAAAAAACGTTGACTGCTCTGCTTCTGGCCGTGACGTGCGGCGTGTTTGCCGCGTTCCAGTACGACATCGTAACAACCCCTTATACCAACTCCAACAATGAAGGGAAGGCCGGCAGCTACTACAAAGTGACCGTGACTTCCGGAATCGGCACATTCTACATCACCGACAAGATCAACACCCTCTGGTCCGCGAGCTCGGAGGCTCTTTCCAACGTGATGTCCGGCTACGGCTATGTGAAGGCCGACGGTACGCTCGTGAACGGAACCAACGATACGATCACCGTCAAGCCATACCAGGGGAACGCCTTTAACGGCCCGAACTACCAGTACGGCTATGAGCTCGGAACCTTCAAGGCCGGCGACAGCTTCGGAATCTGGGTTGCCAATAACAGCGGCACCGTCGGGACCTCCACTCCCACGAAGGATTTCTATTCCGGCGACTATGGCAAACTGACGGACGTTGCCGGGACCACGCTTGCCGAACTGGACTACCGCGACAGCAGCGCGATCTTCTTTGGAATCACTGCATACGAAAAGGGATCGCCGAACGGCCAGCCGCTCCCCGGATTCCTTGCAACCCTTCTGATCGGCGGATGCTCGCTTGTCGGACTCCGGAAATTCTCTTTCAGAGCGAAAAAGGCCTGACAGCAGTCAGTTCCTTCATAAAAAAATGGCGGTTTTTCAGGCGGAACTCCGGTTCCGCCTTTTTTTATGGCTTTTCAGCTGCCGGCCCGCATTTGCTTTTACCCGGATTCATGCTATTTTAACGGATTCTGAATTTAAAATCGGGACGGTTTTTCATGACTCTGACCGCATTCCTTCTGATCCTTGTTTCGGTGTTTCTCCATGCCGGATGGAATTTTCTGAGCAAGGCGCACCGGCCCTCCGCGGCATTCTACCTTGTCCTGAACGGGTCAAGCCTGCTTTATCTGTGGCCGTTCCTGCTGTTCTCCAATATCAGATGGTGCGGTCTGCCCGGCGCCTTCTGGATGCTGTTCGCGGCCAGCTCGGCCTTCGAAGTGCTCTATTCGGTCGGATTGTTCCGCGCCTACCGGCAGGGCGACATTTCCCTGGTCTACCCGCTGGCGCGCGCGATTCCCGTGCTGCTGGTCGCCGCCGTGACGATGCTTTTCGGACTCGGGAAAATGCCGGGAGCAGCGGCGCTTGCCGGCATGGCGATGGTGTCCTTCGGATGCCTGATCCTTCCGCAGAAGAGCCTTCTGCATACGGACTGGAAATGTTTCCTCACGCCCGCCCTGGGCGCGGTGCTGATGGCCGCCGTCGGAACCACCGGCTATACGATCGTGGACAGTCAGGCCACAAAACTGCTGGCTTCCGAGGCCGGTTCCGGCCGGTTCATGACCGCCGGAGCCTACATGTGCATGGTGAACGCCGCCATCACGCTGGGACTGGGAATCTGCGTGGTCTCTTCCCGCAGGGAAACCGCCGAATTCGTCAAGCGGAGCCTGCGTTCGCCGTATCCGTATCTCTGCGGAATCTTTTCCACGGCGGCATACCTGCTGGTGCTTGTGGCCATGAGATTCGTCACAAATGTGAGCTATCTGCAGGCGTTCCGGCAGATGAGTCTGCCGCTCGGGGTGGCCGCGGGAGCATTCCTGCTGCATGAACGCATGACGGGCGCAAAAATCGCGGGGATCATCCTGATCGCCGCCGGACTCGTGATGACGGTCCTCTGAATCACTTCTGCGCGGACGGCGAATCGAAGAGCGAAGGCTGGACAACCTCCGGGGAGATCTTCATCTTCCTGACTTTCGGCATGAATGCGGCCTTGCTTTCCCGGAGAAGGGCCGGCTGGCCGGCATCGGCGATCGCGTTGTTTTCGAGATTGTCAAGAATTTCGCGGGCTCGGACGATCACCTGCTCGGGCAGACCGGCGAGCTTCGCCACATGAATCCCGTAGCTCTTGTCCGCCGCTCCCGGAACAATCTGACGAAGGAAGATGATCTGTTCGCCGTATTCCCGGACGGCCACGTTGTAGTTCTTGACTCCGGTCCGCGTGAGCGCAAGTTCGGTAAGTTCATGATAGTGGGTGGCGAACTGGGTCCTGGCGCGGCAGGTGGGACAGTCCAGGATGTATTCGGCCACGGCCCAGGCAATGGAAAGGCCGTCGAAGGTGCTGGTGCCGCGGCCGATCTCGTCGAGGATGATCAGGCTTTTCGGAGTGGCGTTGTTGAGAATGTTGGCAGTTTCGAGCATCTCGACCATGAAGGTGCTCTGGCCGCGGGAGATGTCGTCCGTGGCGCCCACCCGCGTGAAGATCTTGTCCGCGGCTCCGATCACGGCGCTTCCGGCGGGGATGAACGACCCCGTCTGGGCCATGATGACCAGAAGCGCGGTCTGGCGGATGTAGGTGGATTTTCCGGCCATGTTGGGGCCGGTGATGATCATCATCATGTTGTCGGAGCCGTCGAGGAGGGTGTCGTTGGGGATGAACCGTTCGTCGCGCATGGCGGCGTCGAGCACGGGGTGGCGTCCGGCGCGGATGTCGATGACGTCGTCGTCGTTGACGCGGGGGCGGCAGTAGGAGTACTGGGCGGCGCAGTCCGCAAGCGAGCAGAGACAGTCGAGTCCGGCGAGGGCCGCCGCGTCCTGCTGGATTTTCGCCGTGAACGAGGCGGAATAGACGCGCAGTTCCTCGAAGATTTTCGCCTCCAGCGCCTTGGACTTGTCGTCGGCGCCGAGGATTTTCGATTCCATTTCCTTGAGTTCGGGCGTGATGAAGCGTTCGCAGTTCACGAGAGTCTGCTTCTTCATGTAGTCGGCAGGCGCGTGTTCGGCGTTGGACTTGGAAATTTCGATATAGAACCCGAAGACCTTGTTGAAATTGACCTTCAGCGACTTGATCCCCGTGCGCTGCTGTTCCCTGGCCTGAAGCGCGGCGACCCAGTTGCGGCCGTCGGTGGCGGCGGAACGGAGCTCGTCGAGCTCGGCATTCTTGCCGGGACGGATTGCGCCGCCGTCGGAGGCGAACACGGGCGGGTCGTCCGTCAGCGTCGTTGCGATCTCCTTCGTGAGTTCGTCGAGCGGCTGAAGGTTTCCGCTGATGCGCTGCATGAGCGGCAGGTCGAATCCCTGGATCAGGGCCTTCACGCCGGGAATCAGCGCCAGGCTTCTGGAAAGGACCACCAGATCGCGCGGAGAGGCCGTGCTCACGTTCAGTTTGGCCGTGATGCGCTCCAGGTCGCGGATTCCGGCCATGGTTTCGCGGAGCTCCCCGAGCAGCATGGGATCGTCCTTGAACAGCCCCACCACGTCCTGCCGCTCGACGATTGATTCCACGCGGCGGAGCGGGTTCAGCACCCAGTTCCGGAGCATCCGTCCGCCCATGGGCGTGCGGCAGCGGTCGAGCACATGGAGCAGCGTGGAGTCGCGCGCGGACCCGGACATCGGGTCGACGAGCTCCAGGTTGCGGCGGGAATTCGGGTCGATCCGCATGAATTCGTCGGTGTGCCGGAGCGTGATCCGCCGGATGTGTCCGGCGCTGTTCTTGAGGTTTTCCGTGGTATAGTAGAGGATCGCGCCGGCGGCCTGCACGGACGTGTGTTCGCCCCGGAAGCCGAATCCGTCCAGGTTCATCGTCCCGAAGTGGTTCGTCAGAAGCCCGAACGCGTGGTCGTAGGAGAAAATCCAGTCGTCAAGTTCGGTCCAGAGGATGTTGGCCGGGGCGTCGGGCCGGGTGGAGGGATCGGTCTTCCACGCCTGGGAAAGCGTGACGGGAATCAGACATTCGCGGGGCTTGAGCTTGGCGATCTCCTCGGAAACGTCCCGCAGAGTCTGGTATCCGGCTGCGGTGAACTCGCCGGTGGAGATGTCCAGCCACGCCAGCGCCGGTTCGCCCTTCTTCGAAAGGGTGAACGCGCAGAGAAAGTTGTTGTTTTCGGGCTGGAGCATGGGTCCTTCGAGAATGGATCCCGGCGTGATCACGCGGATGATTCCGCGGGTCACGATCCCCTTGGCGAGCGCGGGGTCCTCCAGCTGTTCGGCGATGGCCACCTTGAAGCCGGCGTCGAGAAGTTTCGGGACATAGGCGTCGATTGCGCGCCACGGCACGCCGCAGAGAGGGGCTCCGGCGCGCGTGGTCAGGGCAATTTCCAGAACGGGGCTCGCCTTCTTCGCATCGTCGAAGAACATCTCGTAAAAGTCGCCCATCCGGAACATGAGAATGGCGTCGGCGGGGGCGTCTTTTTTGACGTCCAGGTACTGTTTCATCATCGGCGTCAGGGTGAGATCCGGGGGCGTTTCCATGCACAGAATTCCTTGTTGATTTAAATTAATATACACAGGATGACGGCAAAAACAAGGTTTTCCGCCGATTTTTTCCTGCAGTGCCGACGACTGTCCGGATCCGTTTTTTTTTCGGAAAATCGTCAAATCCGGCTTGACAGAACGCGGGAACGCCCTTATAATAAAAATGTGCGTCGGGATTCCCCGCATCCGCACAAAGACAGTCCCGCATAAGGATGGAAACGGAGGTGCATGAAGTGATCCGCTGATTTTTTGCGGCCTGAAAGCCGCACGACGATGGCACAATTTTATCGCAATTACGACAGAAAACGACACAAGAAAGCCAATAATTCTGATTTGGCAGAGGAGAAAACAATGTTTGCAAGATTGTCCGCATCCATCCTGATGATTGCCTGCGCCGGCCTGACCGCGGCGGAACTGACCGTTGGAAAATCCGCCGACCTGACCGGCGGCGTCAAGGGCGAGCTTTCCGATACGAAGGACGGAATCCGTTTCACGGGAAAGAATATGTTTTTCAGCCGTGGAAAACTGGAAATCGATCCGTCGAAAAGCTATGAAGTTTCCTTCCGCGTGCGCGCGGCGGAAGGCGCCAAGACTCCCGGAAACTGCTACATCGGAATCAAATGCTTCAATGCGTCCGGACGTGAAATTCCCATCACTCACGTCAACGCGCTTGCCGGAACGGAGACCGAGCTTGCGGCCCCGGCGAAACGCGGCGATCTTGTCCTGAAAGTCAAGGACGCCTCCAAATGGACCGCCCGCTATGCCCATGCCGCCTTCAACGTGAAAAAGGATCTTTCCGATCTTCCGAACCCGGATATTTCTCCCAGCATCACCAAGATTGAGAAGAAGGGCCAGGTCTGGGAGCTGACCCTGAAGACTCCGCTTTCAAAGGATTATCCTGCCGGAACGGCGGTCCGCCGCCATGCCGACAGCAACACATTCATTTATGTCTGCGGGAATCTTGTCCCCGGAAAGGAATGGAAGAATTTCTCGTTCACGTTCAGCGGACTCGCAAAGTCGGAGGCTGCGAATGCGAAAGGAAAATTCCGCGCCGGAACGAAGAGCGTTCAGTTTGTCGTCTTCCCCGGCTCGATCCGGAAATTTGATCTCGAAATCGCCGGCATGAAGATTGCCGAAAAGGCGGTCCCCGCCGCGAAGAAGTAAAAGATCCGTCATCCTGAGACTTTGCAGGCTCCGGGCGAGGCGCATGACCGCCGCACCCGGAGCTTTTTCATGCCGCGGTGCAGTCAGAAAACAATGGAATGCGTTCAAAAAAATTGGCTCTGTTCTGCATGATGACTGATGTTAAGGCATTACCATTGGGCTGCTCGCCCCTTGAACCCTCGGCAGGACTCAAAGAGCCCT
>CAZHPP010000124.1:0-9171 GCA_964534535.1 uncultured Victivallales bacterium
AGCTCTCGTCGAGATACTTCAGGAATTCGGGTTTCATCGTTGTTTTTGCCTTTCCATAAAAGCGTTAGAAATCTCTCCGTCAATTTCTCACACTTTAGCATTTCTTTGGAAATTTACAAATCATTTTTACGGTTTTCGGATGATTTTTCCCGGAAAAATCAGGGAGAGACCCGGGCAAAGATGTTCCTGACCGTCTCCTGTTCCGCAATCCGCAGGACAGGCACTGTCGGTTTGACTGTTTCATCGAGCGTCATATCCTTAACGGAAAATCCGGCATTCCCCTTAGAACAAGATTTTTTACTTCCGGTTCTGAGGAATGTGGATCAGTTCAAGATCGTCAAGGCAGCAGTCGCATCCCTGTTTATTGTCATCGACCCGGACATTGCAGCTCAGCGCGACCTGATCCGCTTCATCGGGAATCAAAACGGCGAGTTCAGCTTCCCTCCAGCCATTCCCGACATCATGGACAAAGCCGGCCTCGACCCTGTCTGCAGCAGACTGGCCATTTTTCCCGTTTTCTTTCAAGATGGCGGAAAGTCTGGGTTGCAGTCCCGGCTTGAAGTTTTTCTGCCGTGCCCGCAGCAGATAAAGTTCTCCGGGCTTAACCGGGCAGGTGAAGAAAATGCTTCCGAATGTGATCCCTGTGAGCTTTGCGGAAAATTTCCCCTTGAATGCATTCTGCTGTCCGCTTGAAATGTACCGCGTTTGCCGCTGCTCCAGGAACTGATGTTCATCTTTCCGTCTTCAAAGTCGACTTTCTTTACCGGGATTCCCCCGCCGAGCGTTTCCTGCTTTTTCGCATAGGCCAGCGGGGTGCATGCCGCTTCAATTGCCTCATTGAGGCCGGGGAGCAGTTCGTTCCAGAGTTTTGCTTTTCCAGCGCCGTCGCAGGCTAATATTTTCTCATAATAGTCCGCTCTTGGAACGGGATCCCATTTGCGCCTCTGTCATTGTAAAACCATATATATTCTGCTGCTGCGCTGAGCGCCATGCTTAAATTGCGGCGGAAAAGGGAAACTCAATCCGTTCGAGGCGACTTGATCATCCGGAACCCGCTTGTAATACTGGAGACATCCATGTATATAGGAATTGCAGTTCCCGACGGTGCAAGAATCTTCAGCCTGTTTCCCGGCGCACTGAGCTGAAATATTTTTGTCAGAAAATCATGAACGATTTTATAATGCATTTCCAATGGGCTGCTCGCCCCTTGACCCCTCGGCAGGACTCAAAGAGTCCTGCACCCTGCGCAAAAATTCAATTTTTGCGCTCGTTTTTTGTCGACGCATGTCGACCAGGGGCAAACCTCCGTTTTTTTTCATGGACCCCCGAATCCCTGAAAAAAACAGTCAACGTTTAGTACACAGCCATTAGAAATTCTACCGTGACAGGAAAGTTTCCGCTCAGATATGACAAACAGAACCTGCGGACATCACTCCGCGCCGTGCGATCGAAATTGGGCATGAAAAAACGTCTTCCTGTCCGGAATCATTGAAAGCGCCGCTTCCCAGACCAATCCAGCGGTCATTCCAGCGTACTGAATTTCATGGGTTTTCCTGTCCTTGCGGATTCGTAGATGCCGCAGATCAGTTCCACTGCGCGGCGCCCTTCGCGTCCGTCAAGCGCCGGAGCTGTATGGTTAAGAATCGCATTGGCAAGGTCGTGTATCTGGTTGGAATGTCCGATGGAACTTATGTTCATCGGCGACCTTCCGCCGGCGGCATTGCCTGCATTTTTGAGTTCTTCGCGTATTTTTTCGTCTTCCGGAACCGGAACTGCAAATTCCCAGCGCGTGATGCTGTCCTCTTCAAATGCCACAGTTCCGGTACTCCCTGAAAATTCGATTCTGCGCGGGAATCCCGGTGCGCACGATGTGCTGACTTCGATTGTCCCGAAAGAGCCGTTGCGGTATTTGATGGCTGCGCAGAGATTATCCTCAACTTCTATGCTGTGCGTCAGAGTGCCGGAAAAAGCGAAGACCTCTTCCGGAGCTCCGTTGATGTAGAGCAGCAGGTCGACCATGTGAATGGCCTGGTTCATCAGCGCTCCGCCGCCGTCCATGGCCCATGTTCCGCGCCAAGATGAGCCGCTGTAATATGCCGGATCGCGGTACCAGCGCATCTGTGCGCTGGCAAGGACCATGCGTCCGAATCTTCCGGTGCGCATGGCTTCGCGCACCATCTGCACCGGACGTGTGAACCTTGTCTGGAAGACGGGCGAAAGCAGCACTCCGTTATCACTGCATGCTTTTATGATCGAATCCACTTTGGACAGTGTGATTTCGAGCGGCTTTTCACAGAGGATGTGCTTTCCGGCATGCGCGGCCGGAATGGCTGCCGCGGCATGCATTCCGGAGGGAGTGGCAATTGTAACAGCCTGTATTTCAGGTTCTTTCAGAAATTCGTCAAAGGAGTGCCATGCCCTGACTCCGAATTCGGCGGCACGTTTGTCGGCCGCGGCCGGATTGGTGTCGTAAAAGCCGACGAGTCTTGCGTTGTCAAGCGACTGAATTGTTTTCGCATGAAGCGCGGCGATCATTCCTGCGCCGATGATTCCGAATCCGACTTTTTCCATTTTCTGTTCCTTTCAATAACCGAATCCCGGACCGGTAAGCGTTGAGGCGTCTATGACGCCGTTTCTGCGCTCGTAGAGTCCGGGATGCTTATTTTCAAAAGCACGCGAAGCCTCTGGGTAGAACTGGGGGGCGTTGCATTCCACGCCCTTCACCGTGCCGATGTGCCGCGCAAGCTGAACGTGCGGTACAGCCGCATACATCGGATTCGTCAGATCCTGCACCATGAGCTGCATTCCGTGCTTCTTTGCGCGGCATGCGGAGAGCAGAGCCCCGGTCTGGGTCTTGCAGACCTTGAGGGCGACTCCGTTCCATCCGAGGGAATGTCCGAGATCGACGAACCGCCAGTCGTGCGCGCTTTCGTCCATGAACAGCGGTTTGCGCCCGGCACACGAATGCACGTCGATGCGGTTCTTTTCAAGGTCGTATGGGAACGGCTGTTCCACATACAGTATCAGCCGGAAGATATCCGGCTCGTCATGCCGGAGTCCGTCGAGGATCCCGTTGACATACTCCGGATCGCTCACCATGCAGTTGAAATCTGGCGAGAGCGCCTCGACTCCGGTTTCAAGTGCGATCCGTCCGACATCGCGCATGCGCGCATAATCGAATCCGGCATCCTTCCCTGTCAGCTTGATCTTGAGACATTTCAGTCCGTCGCGGCGGATCCATCCCGTCAGCGTGACGGGATATCCGTCGTCAGGTTCGTTTCCTGTGCGTTCGGCATCGGTGAGAAGGTCTTTGCCGCCGACGAGATGCCATACAGGAAGTCTGTCAGGAACGTCCCTGACGAAGAAATCCTCCGGATAGAGCCCTGTAAATTCCGGATCGGAATAGTACCATGACAGGTCGTGCTTCATAAATCGTTTGTTGTAAGTGAGATACACCGGCATGGAAAGAAGCTTCCCGAATGCGTCGTGGAGCGCAATGTCGAACGCCGAACCGCATATGAGTTTTGCAAGATGCGGCACATCGTCAAAACCGCTCAGGCGGAACAGCCTGGTTTCCAGGAAGTTCCATCCGGTTTCCATTGCATGGCATCCGCCGGAGAAATTGATCCATTCATTCCCGACGGCCCGGCAGAAATCGAGCATGCGTTTTTCGCGTGAGGCAAAGGAAAGAGTCGCGGAAGGCCATCCCCATGCCACGCTGATCGGAGTCTCGCCGATGCCTTCGGCGGAAATGCCCCCGTCGGACAGGCGCATCTTCACTCTCGCACAGACGATCGAATGCACCGTTTCGGCGCCGAATTTGAGCGGCAGACGCATCAGCACAGGAATACATTCGAGATCCACGTCTTTGGCTGTCAGCATCATGAAATATGCTTCCCTTTAATTGTTTTCCAAAAATTGCGCGGAGGAACTGTCAGTTTCCCATGCGTGCGCGGCGGTATTCCCTTGCGAACTGGACGCCGTCGAATCCGTCCGTGCTGTCGTGAAGGTCGGCGATATAGATTTTTTTCCCGCCGTTCCTCCACGACTCTCTGGCTGCAAGAGCCGCCAGTTCCGGCTCGGGAAGCTCATTGATCCCGAGCGGAGGAGTATCCGTCATGCGTGTGAAGTACGGCATGACCTTTTCCAGCATTCCGCGATAGATCTTCGTACCGTCGACGGAGACCTGAAATACTTTTTTCTCCGTGGTGAGGGTTGCATGGAACGGAAGCCAGACGGTCTTTCCGACTGTCAGGAGCCCGATTCTGCCGTCCTCCCATCCCAGCACGATCTGCTTCTGATTGCTTTCGGCGACGTATTGCGCCCAGACGACTCCGGGGCCAAGCGCGGCGCAGAGTATTGCATAGCCGTGCACGCCGTAGTTGAAGTCGTCGACGCCGATGGACGTATATGCTGTCATGACCTTTCCGCGTTCGACCTCCGGGATATTGAGCACGGACTGTATCTCTCCGCAATAACGCATGACGGAGCCTCCGGTCACGCGGCGGCCCTGTCTGATCCAGTCGAGAATCCGGTTGAGATCGTGCATGTTTCCGGCAATGGGCTTGTCGATATATACGCTTTTGCCCGCGCTGACGAACGGTTCCGCCTGTTCCAGATGCCGGTCCCAGTCGGTCGTATGCACGATGACGCCGTCGACCAGCGGAAGCATGTCTTCAAGTTTGCCGACCGCGTTGGGGATATTGAATTTTCTGCAGAATTCCGCTGCAAAGCCTTCGGGACGCGTCTCGCCGGAGTCCCACGCTGCTGTAACCTCCAGTGAAACTTTGCCTTCCTTCCCAAGGTCGCGCATGATCGGGACCCAGCCTTCCGGATGCGATGTGCAAAGTCCGACAAGTCCTATTCTGAAAGCCATGATGTCTTCTCCCGCCGTTATTTGTCCTGAGTGAGGATGATGCCCATTTCCCGGTCGGGATGCGTGATCAGAAGTTCGGCGGCGTCGCCGACCCGTTCCAGCGGAATGCGGTTCGTGATGACCGGATCGACCAGCAGGCGTTTTTCCGAAATCAGCCTGACGATTTCGCGCGCGTTGCGCTGCGACGTGAACTGGACAAACACGGCCGGATAGTCTTTGCCGAACTCCCATGCCGTATCATGATATCCGGCCCCGGTTCTGGAGGATGCGCGGACGTCGAGGTTGCCGGAAGCAGCCCCTCCCCTGAACTCGATGGAACAGCCTCCGACCAGCGTGATCCGTCCCATTTCATGAGTATCCGCGGAGACCTTCATGCACTTGTGTATGGAATCGAACGCCTTCTGCGCGTTTCCGCCGAAGGCGACAAGAGCAAAATCCAGGCCGTACGGCGCAGCAAACGCCTTCGTTGAAGCTTCGGCATCGGCTTCCTTGATATTGACAACATCGGCAATCCCGCATTTTTTTGCGATCGCAATGCGGTTTGCCAGACTCTCCCACGCAAGCACCCGGGCGCCGCTGATGCGGAACAGCTGCGAGGCCATGTTTCCGACGATCCCAAGTCCGGCAATGACGCCGTATTCGCCGAGCATGGGCTCCGTCCGGTGCACGCTCTGAAGGGCCGTGGCGGCCAGCGAAAGGAATGTTGCCTGTTCGTATGTCATATCGTCAGGAATCGGCACAGCCAGGTTGACCGGCACGACAGCAAGCGAGACATGTCCGCCGGTCAGGCATCCGACTCTTTGCCCGACTTTCAGGCCTTTGCAGTCGCCTTTCACTTCAACGATCTCGCCTGCGCTGGAATAGCCGAAGACATAGTCGCCGTCCTTGACAGGCTTTTCCCTGCGGAGGCGGACTCCATTCATTTCCGTTCCAGGGCTTATGAGCGAAGCATGGATTTTCACAAGAACCGAGTTTTCCTTGAGTTCGGGAACGTCCTGCTCCACAGCTTCGACAGTGCCGTTTCCATGGATCATCGCCGCGATCCGTTTCATCTTTCTGCACTCCTTGTTTTACCATTATGAATGATTTATTTTCCCCGTCTGCTTGAAATATAGCAGATATTCCAGTATTGTAAATATCAAAAGCAACAATCAATTTACCATTTTTACGAAAGGGAGCCTGCATGAAGATTCATCTTCTGCACTGGGGGCGGGCCTGGGAGGAACAGTCTGCCGCGATCCGCAGCCACAGCCATCCGTACTGCCAGTTCGAGATCTGTGTTTCCGGCACTCTCTGCGCCGCATTTCCGGGGCGATCCGTTGAACTGAAACAGGGGGAATGCATCCTCGTTCCGCCGATGGTCGAGCATCGGATAGGACCTGTAAACACCATGTTTGAGTTTTATTCGCTCAAGTTCATTTCAGGAAAAACGCCGGACAAGCCGGTTGTGCTGTCACAATCCAGGTTCACGGAATGGATGCTTCAAAGCCTGAGGTCGTGCCATGCTCAGCACGAGAAATTTCTTCTGCCGATCAATTCGAACAGGGAAGTCATCGAACCGCTGCTTCAGCTCGTCATGGAACGTGTGCTCTCAAAGCCGCAGGCAAAGGAAAAGATGCAGTCGGAGCTTTTCGGAAAGATTGAAGACATTGCAATGAGCCGCTGTGCATGCATCAATGCAAAAACGTGTGCAGAGGAGATGGGAATGACGCCTTCACACCTCAATTATCTTTTTTCCGTTGAACTGAAGAAACTTTCACTTTCGCCGGCTGAGTGGTCGGTGAAGAAAATCATTGACCGTGCACTGCTGTATCAGATCGAGCGATTTCTCGACTACACGGATTTTCCGATCATGGTGATCGCGGAAAAAATGCATTTCAACAACGTATATACTTTTTCACGGTTCTACAAGCGGCTTTCGGGAATTCCGCCGAAAGCCCGGCGCGGAAAAACATCCGGAACACGGAACGTCCGCACCTCCGAAGCTGGAAAGTCTCAATCACGCTGAGAGACGTCTTCCCATATCCGGAGGGCAGCGCCGGGATTCCGCACTTCCGCGAATGGATGCATCCGCCCCGTGTGGCGGCACTGATTCGACAGAGATGCCCGCCACCGCGGCTCGTCCTGTTTCGCTCCGGAAAATTCATCTTGATCCAGTTTCGGCGGAGACCTCAGCGGGTATCCGCACTCAATATGGCACAAAATTCCTTTCCCCGGAATCGGTCAAAAATCCTTCGCCGGACTTTTGCCATCCCAGTCACTTATTCCACCACGATCATGGCGTACCCGGTAAACTGCGGGACCTTTATTTCAAGCCGTCCGTCGGCTGCCGTGCCGCATTCCAGTTCATGACGTTCCGGAGCCAGATATGCCTTTGTTCCGGCGCATTTGAGGGAAAGGACACAGGCCGGGACGATCAGATCATCTTCGATCACATCGCCCCCTGTCGTGCGGTGTTCGGGAATATGCCCGAGCAGATGAACGATTGTTCTCCCCGATGCCTGACGGGTCATGGTTGCCCGGGCAAAGTGCGGCAGGCCGGAGACTTTCAGCAGGGGATCCCGCTGAAGTTCGTGCAGGACGCGCTCAAAGACATTGCGCAGGGCGATATGTCCGCTTCTCTTATAGCCGGAGAAGATCATGTGGCTGAAATGCGCTCCATTCGCTCCGACAGTCAGAAACGGATTTTTTTCCGTTTCCGACATGGGCGGATTGTAATATTCCGGATAGAGTCCGTCCCATCCGTAATTGACCTGCGGTCTGACCAGCGGGATGCGTGATTCGGCTCCGGCGGCGGGCTTCACCAGGTTGCCTTCCGGAACATAGATCGACCAGTCCATGCCGTTTTCCCTGAAATATGCCGGTGAAAAGTCGCAGACCTTTTCAAATTTCACAGGCCATTCGGGAAGGAATTCCGAGTTCCCGTCAAGCCCCGAATCGCCGCTCGAAATGATCTTGCCTCCCGCGGCGATCCATTTCTGCAGCTTCGAGGCAAATCCAGGAGAATCCGCCTTGACAGTGTCCGGCAGAACCATCAGAGAATACCTGCTCCAGTCCGCTTCGGCATCGACGACATCGAACTGGCTGTGCAGTTCGCACAGCATCCTTGCTGCGCCGCGCAGTTCCAGCGCCGTCCGGATTGTGGATGTTTCCCGTGGAAAACAGATGGCGGTATCCGCAAGCGCCTCGGCTCCGTCAAACCATTCGTCGCGCTTATGGAGATAGGAAAAGACATTGGCCGCCTGCCGCATCGCAGGAGCGCAGAGCCGTCCGTCCGGAGCCAGGTGGTCGCCGATGTTCGGGCGCATGCAGTTTGCCAGGCCTGTAAGGAGTTCCTGCCGGATGGCAGTTTCCGGACGCAATCCGCCGAAGTCGCCCCACAGGTGGAAACGTCCGGTCATATTGAGCATCGGGCGGTTTCCGAGTGTCCGCATGTGACGGGCGATCAGCGGAAGATATTCATAGTCGCAGCCGCTCTTTGTCGGAATGCATTCGAAATCCAGATATGAACTTATTCCGCTCTGCCCGCGGTAATCGATTCCATTGAAATAAAGCAGATATTCGGGGTTGATTTCACGGACCGCCGCGGATATGTCGGAGGCCATTGCGAGGTATGTGCCGCGCGTGAACTCGCGTCGGGCCGCGGCATTGCAGGAATCGATTCCGCGGCTTTTCATGAGTTCCAGACATTTTTCGCAAAGACAGTCTTTCCCGGCCATGCAGTCGATGAAGAAACCGGCCACAGGGTACTTCATGGCCACTTCGCGCGTCATTGCGACAAGGTGTTCGCGATAGCCCGTGTTGCCGCATGCCGTGCGTAAGAACGGGGAACATGTCCCGAACGGCAGCGGATCCGACGGATGTGCCATCCATTCCGGATGCAGGCGTGTTTCCTCTTCGGAAATTCCTCCGTTAAAATAGGCGCAGACTTTTATTCCGCGCTCGCCGCAGGCCTTGACAAGTCCGCCGAAAAGATCGAAGTCCAGTCCGTAATGGCGGATGCCGATTTTCGTGTCATAGTAGGCCATGCCCATATTGCATCGGGCCGGAAACGTGATGAAATCGGCGCCGCACTCTGCAATCGCATCGGCAAAAGCTGCCGGACTGAAGCGCGATCCGACTCCGCGAATCACGGGGCTGGTGTGGAAATCAAAGAACAGTGCGTAGTGCGGAATGTACATATCAGCTCCTCTTTTATACTTATGAATGCAATATCCGTCCAATGGAAGGCTATGCAGGTCATGAATATTATATCGTAAAACGGATTATATTTCAATGCAAAAAAAAGTCAAAGA
>CAZHPP010000125.1:0-9161 GCA_964534535.1 uncultured Victivallales bacterium
CTCTTTCGCGCCGACTCCGTTTCCGCCGTGAAGCGCCTTCACGCCGCAGGAATCAAGACCGCCGCCCACGTGATTCTGGGGCTCCCCGGCGAAACCGAAGACGATTTTCTCCGCACCGCCTCGAAGCTCGCGGAACTCCCCTTCGACGGAATCAAGGCCCACAATCTGCTGATCCTTCACGGAACCCCCATGGAACATATGCTCGAACGCGGGAAGGTTCGCCCGCTTTCCGAATACGAATACGCCAACGCGCTTGCAAAGTTTCTGAAAATCCTGCCCGAAGACACCGTGGTCATGCGGCTCTGCGCCGACGCCCCCGCCGATCAGGTCGCCGCCCCGAAATGGTGGATGGACAAAACCGCCTTCTCGGACATGTTCCTCCGCATGTTCGACTCCGGAAACACCTCGCCCGACTGCATGAAGGCCGTCGCCACTCAGGACGGTTCCTACACGTTCTACCATCCGAAATATCACCAGCATTTCCACAGCACGGCGGGCGCGCTGGAGGAATCCTACAAAAAATATATTCAGCCGTGCCGCATCAAGGAACGGCTCGAAAGCGGGAAAAACGCCTCGATCCTGGACGTGGGTTTCGGCATGGGCTACAACGTCTGCGCGGCCGTGGAGACCGCCGAAAAGGCCTCCGGCAGCGCCAGACTTTACATCACCACGCTCGAAAGCGATCCCGCCGTCCTGGATGCCGCCTGCCGTCTTCCGCAGCGGGTGCGCCCGGAAATCGTGCGCGCCCTCGCCGAACATTCGCACTGGGAGTCCCCTCGCGCCGACGTCACCCTGATGCTCGGCGATGCCCGCGAGTCCATCCGCCTGCTTTCCGCCCGGTTCGACTATATCTTCCTCGACGGATTTTCGCCCGACGTGAACCCGGAACTGTGGACGCTCGAATTCATCACGAAACTCAAATCACACCTGAAGCCGAACGGCCTGCTCGCCAGCTACTGTTCGGCCTACCCGTTCCGCGGCGCGCTGCTGCGAAACGAATTCACGATCTACGAATCCAAGCCGTTCGGACGCAAACGCGGCGGAACCGTAGCCGCGCTGGACGCCATGCCGTGGCTGCCGCCCCTCCCAGAAAAGGAACGGCTCATCGCCGCGACGACCACCTCCGGCACGCCCTACCGCGATTTCCTTCTCAACTGGACCCGTGACGAAATCTTCGGTCAGCGCAAGGAAAAAGTCGCCGAACAGCGGCTTTCGGGAGTACCCAAATGGTTGAAGCAGTGATTCACGTTTTCCATGACAGTTTTCTGCCGTCGATTCTGGCCTCGGCCGTGTGTCTCGGATTCTACGACATCGAAAAAAAGCAGTCCGTCCAGAACAATTCCGTGATGCCGGTCCTCTTCTTCGCCACGCTTTCCGGAACGCTGTTCTTCGCCCTGACCCAGCTCCTCTGCGGGAACATGGCCGAATTCGCGCCGCAGAACACGCGCTTCTTCCTGCTGGTGGTGCTGAAATCCTGCATCGTGAGCGCCAGCTGGATCTGCGTCTATTACGCCATGCGCGACCTTCCGATCACGATCGCCTCGCCCATCCGCGCATCGTCGCCGCTGTGGACGTTCTTCGGCGGACTCATCTTCTTTGCGGAGATTCCCTCCCTGCTCCAGGGAATCGCCATGCTGGCGATCTTCGCCGGATATTATGTGTTCTCCGTTCTCGGCAAGCTGGAGGGAATCCGCTTCACGCACAACCGCGGAATCTTTCTGATCTTCGCCGGGACGATTCTCGGTTCGGTGTCGGCGCTGTATGACAAATATCTGCTGGGTGTCGCGCACGTGCCGCGCAATTTCATGCAGTTCTGGTTTTCGGTCGACCTGGTCTTCATCCTCGGTCTGGCCTGGCTGATCCGCACGGCGTTCGGACACAAGCACCGCTTCGAATGGCGCTGGTCGATCCCGCTCACCGGCATTATCCTGATCGTCGCCGACTGGCTTTATTTCTATTCGCTCGGACTGCCCGACACGCGCATTTCGATCATTTCGCTCGTGCGGCGCTGCGGCGTGGTCGTGACCTTCTTCGCCGGGAGCTTCTGGTTCCATGACGCCAACATGAAGAAAAAGGCCGTCGCCCTTGCACTGATTCTGCTGGGCGTGATCCTGCTCGCCCTCGCGGCAAGATAAAAAAAGCCGTCCGGAATATTCCGGACGGCCGGAGAAAAAGGCAATGCGCCGAATGATGGCTGATTCCCCGGATTTTCAAGGGGCTGCTCGCCCCTTCCCCCTCGGCAGGACTCAATGAGCCCTGCACCCTGCGCAAAAAATTCTTTTTTTGCGCTTGTTTTTTTTATCGACATTTGCCGGTCAGGGGCAAAAACCCAAAAATCCATGGAATGACAGTCAGCGTTCAGAACAGAGCTGAAACAATCTATCCGCGGATCAGCGTTCCGCTCCGGAAGCGTTTCCCGGACGCATCCGAACGAAGGCTTCCGAGTCCGCGCAGGGCAAGCACCGCCTCGCGGCAGACCAGGACGGGCTCCCCGCTCACGGAAACGCTCATGCCGCCCGCGTTCACGCTGCGGATTCCCGAATTCAGCGCGCGGACGGCCGCACGGTATTCGTTCGAGAGCATGAAAAGAGTCTGTTCCGCGGCGGCAAGTTTCACGGCGGAGGGAATTTCGTCCGATGCGGCGGCAATGCCGTCGGAATCGAACGCCCCGGTTCTGGGCCAGGCGAGAATCTGCGCGGAATCGGTTTTCGTTCCGCTCCAGCGCAGACATTCGTCCAGCTTGCGCGAGGCGTTCTTGAGCGCGAATGTTTTTCCGGAGGCGCTCAGCGCGCTCCATGGTTCGGTTCCGGAGCGGCCCGAAAACAGCGTTTCGGCCTCCCCGGACGTCAGATAGCTTTCAGGCCAGTCACTCATGATGGCAGGATCCTTTCGATGAAGATGAAAAGGGCCGGAACGCTCCGGAAAGAACAGGAAACCGGAACGTTCCGGCCGGCAGAGGACAACCGGTGCGGTCAGCCCTTGTGAACGAGATAAGCGTCGATCTTTCCGGCGGAAAGGTCTTCGGAATCGGTCACCTTGAGCTTCATGAAGTGCTTCGATACGGAATTCGGGACGAAGCGCGCGATCTCGTCGCCCGCGGCAAACGACTTTGCGCCCGCGACCGTGACGATGTCCGCGCTCTTGAGGAACGTTCCGGACTTGATCCTGCAGTCGTAAAGCTCAAACACGAGCGTCCTGCCTTCGCCGACGGCGAACGGCGCATTCGCGCGGATCACGATTTCGGTCCGGCTCATGATTCCGGCGTTGATGAAGGGCTCGGAAAACGCGGCGGCCGCATTGGGGAGCGCCGCAGCGGCGAAGATGTCCGCGTTGTACGCTCTCAGTTCGGAAGAAACGGCTTTTGAGAATGCCATGCTGAAACTCCTTGAAGGTTAAGAATGGGTTCAGAGTGCGGCAGCGGCTTCGGTGCCGTTGTCGAAGTTGAACGAGGTGACGATCGGGACGCCGTTCCAGGCGTCGATCTGCGTGTTGTACCCGGTGTCGCCGGAAAGCGCGATGCGGTCGAGCTTGCACACGGAGCCCAGGTACGACTTGACGGACGGATGGCAGAACAGGAACGTGTTCTGTCCGGCGCGGGCATTCACGAGCAGGCTGTCGATCATGGCGGGGGTCGGGAAGGTGCGGGCGGCCTCGGTGTCGGCGGCGATGTCGCAGTTCACGATCGCGGCGACGTAGTCCGGATTGGCGAGCTGGAGTCCGAAATAGGTCTTCAGGCGCATGCCGTAGACGAGTCGGCCGTCGGCGTTCTTGTAGAGATTTCCGCCGGCAATGGGCGAAAGGTCGAACGTGCGGCCGTCGCCGAAACCCTTGGAATCGTAGACGCCCGTGATTTCGCCCGGGACGTAATGCACGCAGAGGATCGTGTAGTTGGCGCTGCCCGTGCCGCCAGCGCTGACGGCCTTGCCGCTTTCGAGCGCAAACTTGCGGAAGCCTTCGTAGAGGACGCTGCGTTCGGCGGACATTCCGGTCTTGCGGAGGACGGGGATGGCCTTCTTGGCGAAGTAGGCGGCCGGGCCGCCGAGCTTGCGGGCGGTGTCCTCGCCGACTTCCATTTCGCCGCCGATGATCGAAAGGTCGGTCTGTCTGAGCTCGGAATCGACTCCCGCCGTGGGCAGCGGAGAATCAAGATCGACCACATCGCCGCCGCGCACGTCGGTCAGGCTTTCATAGATGTTCCAGAGTCCGTGGCTGGACTCCTCCATGGGAATGTTCTTGAGAATGGGCGCCTCGCAGGTGATGGCGTCGACGACGGACTGCTGGCCGTTCGCGGAAGCGGCGGCGATTTCATAGAGAGTGGACATTTGGAATTAACTCCTTTTGTTATTCCAGGATTCGTTGACAAGATCCGAGACGGAAGCGGGAGCCGGTTTGCCCCGCATGTATGTGCGGATGAACTGTCTCGCACCGGCCGAGCGCGAAGGCGAAAGCCAGTGCGGAGAGTCTTTGAGCTGTTTTTCCAGCCATTGTTCGGCGGAAAGAAAGGTTTCGCCCTGCGGATGGACCACGCGGTTCTCCGCATCAAGCGTGAATTCGGCGGCGCGGGCAAGAACGTCGTCGACCGCTTCGTCGCGGACTCCGAGCTTGCGGGCCGCAATCCGGAGTTCGCGTTCGATCGCACCGCTCCGGAGTTTCCGGGTGCTTTCCTGAAGCTCCGACCGCGCGCTTTCCAGTTCGGCGCGGAGCCGGCCGCGTTCGGCCGCGAATTCCGGAAGCTCCTCCGGCTTCACGCCCGCCTTCTCGAAAAGCGCGGCAAGCCGATCTGCGGAGTCGCGTCCGGCGGAAAGCTCCTGTTCGAGCTTCCGCCATTCCGCTTCCGGACGAAGTCCCTCGATCCCGCTCAGAGTCCACAGCCCCGTCTCGGCGTTCCGGCTGTAGAGCGAACGGTATTCTTCCGGGATCTCCTCCTGGGCGGAATACGTTGTTTTCAGCGACATGTTCCGATTGTCTCCTCATGTTTCTGCAAACGGCGGAATGCCGTTCCGGAAATCAGCGGATTCGTGTCAACCGGAAAGAGAGATAAGACTCTGTTCTGCGTGATGCTGAGATTTTAATACATTGACAAGGGGCTGCTCGCCCCTTGAACCCTCGACAGGACTCAAAGAGCCCTGCACTCCTGCGCAAAAAATTCAATTTTTTGCGCGCGTTTTCTTCATCTACATCTGTCGACGTTTCGTACACAGACATAGAGATATAAAAAAATCCCGGAAGGGAAAACGCTTTTCCTTCCGGGAATGCTCAGGAGGCGGGCCGCCTCCTGCGAAGAAGCAGAAACTTTACTTTTCCTTCTCGAACAGACAGAGATGGCAGTGTCTGCAGTCGACGTCAAGCGGGGGATCGCAGACTTCGCCGCGCTTTTTCGCGCGCGAATGGTTGTAGAGGTTCATGCCTGCCAGGATCAGCCCCAGCATGATGAATCCGCCGGGCGCCTGCGTCATGATCGAGAAGTCGGTCGTCCAGGCCGTGATGACCTTGACCTGGAAAATGGTTCCGCCCGCCAGAAATTCGCGGATGGAGCCGAGCACGACCAGCGCGAGCGTGAAGCCGAGCCCCATGCCCAGACCATCGGCGAACGAAAGCAGCGGCCCGTGCTTGGAGGCGAACGCCTCGGCACGGCCCAGCACGATGCAGTTCACCGTGATCAGAGCGATGAAGACGCCCAGCGCGTTGTAAATCGCTGCGGGCGCATACGCCTGCATCAGGAAGTCGACGATCGTCACGAACGCGGCGATCACGACGATGTAGCAGGGAATCCGGATCTTCCCGGGAACGATCTTCCGTATGGCGGAAATGGCCACGTTGCTGCAGGCCAGCACGAACGTCGTGGCAAGTCCCATGCCGAGGGCGTTCTTCGCATTGGTGGAAGTGGCCAGGGTCGGACACATGCCGAGCATGATCACGAGCACCGGGTTTTCCTTCCACAATCCCTTGATGAATTCCTTGAAAAACATGGGTTACTTCGCTCCTTTCGAAAGAGAATCTTTGCTGCGGAAGAACGTTTCGGCGGCCTTCCACGCGATTTTCGTCACGGCGCGGGAGGTTACGGTGGCGCCGGAAATCTGTTCGACGCTTCCGCCGTCCTTCGCCACGCGCCACGGCTGTTTCCAGGAATCGGATTTCGCGGCGGAGTGTCCGATGAACGAATCCAGCACGCGGTTGGGCGGGAGTCCCTGCGGCTTCGCGCCGCAGGACTTGCAGGAAAACAGATCGAAGATCGTCTTCCGCTCGAACCTCCCGGCCACGTTTCCGCCGAGTCCCGGCGTTTCCGAATGCTCCGTGATGATGAAGCTCACGATCTTTCCGTCGGGAGAAAAGCCCACGACGCCCTCGACCTTCCCGGCATAGCCGTCGGGAACGGAAGCCTTTGCGGCGTAGCCGACGGTCTTCCCGGCCTTGACGGCCGTGAAGAACTGGACTCCGTCGACGGTGACGGCGGTCCTGGAAATATCGTTGTCGAAGTCGGGCAGGATCAGACGGAAACTGTCGATCATGCGTTTGCTCTGGACATTGGCGATGAGGTCCTTCGTGGCCGCGAAGGCGAATGCCATGGCGGCGGTCGAGAAGGCGCAGATCAGGCAGAGGGAAATGCCGAGCCTGACCACGGAATCGCGTTTTTTATTTTCTTCACTCATCTTGCACCTCCGCGGAAGGCAACCCAGCCGAACGGCCGGGTGTAGCAGACCTTGTCAATCAGCGGCACGAGCGCGTTCATGATGATGATGGCAAAGCTCATGCCTTCGGGATAGGCTCCCCAGATGCGGATGATCGAGGCGATCACGCCGATTCCGATTCCGAAAAGCACGCAGCCCTTCGCCGTGACGGGGGAAGTCACGGTATCCGTGGCCATGAACACGGCCCCGAGCATCACGCCGCCGGTCAGCAGATGGAACAGCGGTCCGGGCGTAACTCCCGGCGCGACCGAATTGACGATCCATGCGAACACGACCACAGTGGCAAGAATTGCGGCCGGAATCTGCCAGCGGATCAGGCGGAACGCCAGAAGCCCGGCGAGTCCGATCAGGATGGCCAGCGCGGAGGTTTCCCCGAGCGAACCGCCCATGTTCCCGACGAACCAGTTCCAGTAGTTTTCAGACGTCTGGAGCGCGGCGAGCGCGGAAGCGTTCCCCGCCAGCTGGTTGGCCTGGGAAAGCGGAGTCGCCGTGGTGACGGCGTCGCATGCGTCATAGAAGAACACTCCCCGCTGGGGAGCGATCCATTTCGTGGTCATGGGGGCGGTGAAGCCGACCAGGAGCGCCACGCGCGCCACGGCGGCGGGGTTGAACGGGTTCTGGCCCAGTCCGCCGTAAATCTGCTTGGCGATCACGATCGCGATGAACGCGCCGACGGCGCACATCCACCACGGCGCGGAGGCCGGCAGGTTCAGCGCCAGGATCACTCCGGTCACGGCGGCGCTGAAGTCGCCGATCGTGGGATGCTGGCGCATCAGTCTGTTCCAGCCGAATTCGAAGAGAATCGAAAATGCCGTGCAGAGCAGAATGACCTGCAGGGCGGGCAGTCCGAAGAACCAGACCGCGGCCAGAATGGCGGGCACCAGGCAGAGGATCACCTGGAGCATGATTTTTGCCGTGCCGGAATTGTCGTGAACGTGCGGCGACGAGCTGACGATCAGCTGGCCCGGTTCGGGCAGTTTTATCGAAACCTTGTTTGCATCTTCCATAATGAATCGACCTATTTTTTACGGCGTTTTGCCGCAATTTCCGTTTTTGCGCGGCGCATGAGCTGAACGAGCGGACGGTGCGCGGGGCACACATAGGCGCACGCGCCGCACTCCATGCAGTCCATGACGAACCACTTCGCGGCTTCGTCGAATTTTTCGGATTCGGCCAGCTGGCTGATGGTGGGCACGAGGAGCTTCATGGGGCAGATGTTCACGCACCTGCCGCAGCGGAGGCAGGGATTGCCTTCGAACTGCTCGACCTCGTCGCGGGCAAGAAGCAGGATTCCGGAGGTGTTCTTCATGACCGGAGTCTCGATTCCCGCCTGGGCGAATCCCATCATGGGGCCGCCGAAGATCATCTTGGCGGGGTCGGTCTTCACGCCGCCGCAGAGCTCCAGCACTTTGGAGGCGGGAGTCCCGATCCGCAGCAGCCAGTTTCCGGGGTTCACCACGGGCGAGCCGGTGACGGTGGTCACGCGCTCGATCAGCGGGTGTCCGAGCGTCACGGCGTCAGAAATGGCCGCGCAGGTGCCGATGTTCTGGACCACGCAGCCCACGTCCATGGGCAGACCGCCCTCCACGACCTCGCGGTGCGTGATGGCGAAGATCAGCTGTTTTTCCGCGCCCTGCGGGTATTTGACGTGGAGCGGAACAACATGGATCTTGAATTTCGGGGCCAGCTCGGAAAGTCTGGCGATCGCATCCGGCTTATTCTCCTCGATCCCGATGAAGATGTTGGAAATGCCGAGGATCTTCGCAGCGACGGCCGCGCCGGTCAGGACCTTTTCCGGGCTTGTGGCGGAAAGGATCTGGTCGGCGGTGAGATACGGTTCGCATTCGGCGCCGTTGACGATCAGGGTGTCGATGTTCTTTTCGGGCGGCGGCGAAAGTTTGACATTGGTGGGGAACGCCGCGCCGCCCATGCCCACGATTCCGGCATCGGCGATGCGCTTCTTCAGGAGGTCGCGGTCGACGGAATGCCAGTCGGCAAACGGCTCGAGCCCCGTGCCCCATTCGTCCTTTCCGTCGGATTCGATGATGACGGCCTGGGCGGGAGCGCCGGTCGGGCCGGTGATCTCCACCGTGTCACCGATGGTTCCGCTGGTGGGCGAATGCAGGGCGGAGGAAACGACTCCGCCCGGATTGGCGATGCGCTGTCCCTTCATCACGTGGTCGCCCTTGTTGACGATCAGGACGGGCGGCGCGCCGATTCCCTGCTGGACGGGCACGACGTACTGCGGCAGCAGCGGCGCCACGTTGAGCGGCTTGCCTTCCGTGAGGGATTTCCCCTCGAACGGATGGATTCCGCCGTGAAATTTAGCGATCCGGACAAATTCTTCCATCATCTTGAAGCTCCCGCGCTGTTCTTGTTTGCGGCGGCGGCCCGCCGGATTTCCTCCAGATGCTTTTCCGGAGTCGTGAGCGAACCGGTCGGACACTTTGCGGCTTCCAGGATGGCTTCGCC
>CAZHPP010000126.1:0-9158 GCA_964534535.1 uncultured Victivallales bacterium
TATATACAGCATATACCGGAGGAACCGGATTTGAATCAGAGAAACGACAACTGCAAATATCGGACTGCCATTGACCGATGCATCATGGAAATTCTGGACGGCACGCTGGAGCCCGGTTCGGATTTCTATTCCCGCGCCGTGCTCTGCGAACGGTTCGGAATCAGCGTGGTCACGGCGCACAAGGTGCAGAGCGGTCTTGCGGAACAGGGGTACCTTTCCGCGCGTCCGGGATGCGGATTCCTGGTGCGGCCCGTCCATGCGGCCGTCTCGGAAAAGGCGGGGAAACTCCGCAGGGTGCGCATCGTCGGGGACTTCAACGCCATCGGCGACGACCGCAAGTTCGGCGGCGCGCTCGTGGCCGGAATGCGCGCCGAATGCGAAGCGCACGGATTTGAATTCGAACGGGAACTCGTCAAAGTCCAGAACAATCCGCCCGGATACCTCAACACGCGCCGCACGCTGGCTCCTGACGAGGGGCTTGCCGTCATGGTGCATCACGGCATTCTGCCGGAAGTCGCATCGCTTCTCATTGACCCGAACGTAAACGCCGTCACGGTGAACTGTCCGTTTCCCTACCGTTCCGCTGTCCTCTTCGACAACCGCGCGGCGATGCGCGGGCTGATGACGGAGGCGGCTTCGCGGGGCGCGAAGAAAGTCATGTTCTGCTTCGGGTTCGGAATCCTTCCGAATCCGGTTTATGATTCGGAGCGCGCGGAGGCATTTCAGGAATACGCGCAGAAATACGGGCTCCGGATCGCTATGGACGGTTCCGGAAATTATCACAGCATTGCAGATGCGGCGAAGAAGTTCCGTCCGGATGCCATACTGTTTTCCAATGACGACTCCGCGCTGCATTTCCGGCGTGTATTTCTGCCGGAATGCGGCATCAGGACGCGGATCATCGGGTGCGGCAACCATGCGGATTCCGAGCCCGGACTCGACACGCTCACCACATGGGACACAGACTGTTTCGAAACGGGACGCGCCTGTGTTCGTGTGCTTGCCAATCCATCGACCCTGAACAAGCCGGTCATCGTGCGGGTCAAAGGCAGACTGATCGTCCGGGACTGAAAAAAACTTTTTGCAGGACGCTTGACTTACAGCCGCTCTAAGGTCTATATTGCCCTCCATGAGCTGAAAAAGCAGGAAAGGCAAGGTCCATGAAAACCAGAATCAGATGGAATCTCTTCCGGATTTTCGCGGCGGCGCTCTTCATGGCGGCCGTCCTCGCGGCGTTCACGGGAACCGCACCCGGAATTTCGCGGATTCTTCAGGAAATCCAGTTCGGGCCGGCCGTTCTCCGATGCCTTGCGGCATTTTCCGCCGGAGCTCTCCTCGCTGTGCTGGCAATCGCACTCGTCACGTTCCTCTTCGGAAGATTCTACTGCGCCGTGCTGTGTCCGTTCGGAATTCTTCAGGACTTCATCGGATTCCTTTCCCGGCGCAAGGCGAAACCGGTTCGAAATTTCGCCCTGCTCCGCTATGCCGCCGCCGGGCTCGCATTCGGGCTTGCCGCGTTCGGCTGGAACGCGCTCTTCCTGCTGCTCGACCCCTACTCCAATTTCGGACGGATCACCGGGAGCTTCACGCTCGGCGGCCTGATTCCGCTGATCGTCATCGCGGCGCTCGCGGTGTGGAAAAAACGGATTTACTGCACCGCGCTCTGCCCCGTCGGAACGGCGCTCGGACTCCTTGCAAAGCGCGGGGTGTTCCGGCTCGCCGTGACGGGAAAATGCGTGCACTGCGGCAAATGCGCGTCGGTCTGCCCCTCCGGATGCATCGACCCGAAGGCCGGCACGATCGACAACGAACGGTGCGTACGCTGTCTGAACTGCGTTTCAGTCTGTCCGCTGAACTCGATCGGATTCGTCTTTCCGAAACGGCAGCCGGAACCCGTGAACGAATCGCGGCGCGCATTCCTGATTCAGAGCGGCGTGCTGATCGCCGGGCTTGCGGCTGGGGCTGCGCTGGCGAAATCGGGACTTGCCCGCATGGCGGACTTTGCCGCAAAATTCAAGATTCTTCCGCCCGGCGCGGGAGATTCCGCCCGGTTCGCGTCCCGATGCACGGCCTGTCAGCTCTGCACCGTGAACTGTCCTGCGGGAATCATCGTCCCGGCGAAGGGCGGGGACGGCCCCGTTTCGCTCGATCTGAGCCGCGGAGCGTGTCAGTTCGACTGCAATCGCTGTTCGCAGGTGTGTCCGACCGGAGCGATCCGCCCGCTCGCGCTTGAGCTCAAGCAGCGGACGAAGATTGCGGAAGCGCAGCTCGATGCCTCGAAATGCATCGTCTTTCAGGAAGGGAAAAAATGCGGCCGGTGTGCGGCAGCGTGTCCAGTGAAGGCGGTCACTCTGCGGAAGAACGGCGCGCCGCGTCCCGTGAATCCGGCGCTCTGCATCGGATGCGGTGCGTGCCAGGAGGTCTGCCCTGCAAAGGAAAAGGCCATCACCGTGCACGGAATCGAAGCGCAGAGTCTTCTGGAGAAACGTTCATGAAAACGATGCGGACCGTGCGAAAATCTCCGGGACGGCTTCTGGCGGAACTCCTGCCGGAAGGCACCGTGCTCCGGATCCGCCGCTGCGGGAACTCAGCCCGGATCGAAACGCGGGAAAACAGTTTCATCGACATTCTGACGAACCGGGACGCGATTGTTCCGGTTCTTCTGGAAGCCGGGTTCAGGCATGTGGCTCTGGACCTGGAAGGAACGGAAAAATTTCAAACGAAGGATCCGGAAAAATGAAACGACTGGCTGCATGGGGCGTGATCGCATCCCTTCTGCTCGCAGGATGCGTCAGCACGGAACATTCGAAGATCGAAGAGGCCCGGGCCATGATCCGGGAAAACAAGGCCGAATGCGTCCTTGTGAAGGACGGCCGGATTTACGCGCAGGGACGCGGTCACGGCGTGAGCCCGCTGATGGAACTTTACGAGACCCGGCGCGGCGACATGGCCGGCGGAATCATTGTGGACAAGGTGATCGGCCGCGCGGCCGCCTCGATCGCCATCTGCGGAAAGGTGAAGCACGTCCACGGCGAAGTCATGAGCGAGGACGCCGTCGCCTTTCTGAAGAAGAACGGGATCACGGAAAGCCATACGCTGCTCGTTCCGCGGATTCTGAACCGGAAGCACGACGGGCTGTGTCCGCTGGAACAGTCGGTCCTCGGAATCGACGATCCTGCCGCCGCGCTCGCCTCGCTGAAGAAAAAAATCGCATCCTTCCAGACAACCGCCCAGAAAAAGGAGAAATAATCATGAACCGTCGCGACTTTCTGAAAAGCGCACTCACGATTGCGGCGTTCGCCCCCATGGCGAAGCTGGCAGCAAAGGCCGGACTCGACGGCGATAAGACCGTTGACGCTCCCTCCGGCGCGCAGGTGACCCGCCGCCGCTACAAAAACTCGAACCTCATGCTGCCGCTCCTCGGATTCGGCATGATGCGTCTGCCGCAGATCACCCCGGACAAGCCGGAAATCGACTACCCCACGGCCGAAAAGATGATCGCGCGCGCCATGAAGGCCGGAGTCAATTACTTCGACACCGCCTACATGTACCATTCCGGCCTCAGCGAAAAATGCGTCGGAGACATTCTTTCCAAATATCCGCGGGACAGCTATTATCTGGCGGACAAGATGCCCTGCTGGATGGCCGGAAGCGAGGCCGGGCTCGAAAAGGTCTTTCAGGAACAGCTCGCCCGCACGAAGGCCGGATATTTCGACTTCTACCTGATCCATTCGCTGGACGCCTCCGGCTGGGAGCTCGCGCAGAAATTCCATGCGTACGAATTCCTTGCGAAGAAAAAGGCCGAAGGCAAGATCCGCAAGCTCGGATTTTCCTTCCACGATTCTCCCGAAGTCCTGCAGAAGATCGCCTCCGCGCATCCCTGGGACTTCGCCCAGCTCCAGCTGAACTATCTCGACTGGGAAATCTACCGCTCGAAGGAACAGTACGAAATTCTGACGAAGCTCGGAATCCCCGTCACCGTGATGGAACCCCTCCGCGGCGGCACGCTCGCCTCGCTGACGCCCGGCGCCGTCGGGATTCTGAAGAAGGCGAACCCGGAAGCGGGCACGGCCTCCTGGGCCCTGCGCTGGGCCGCGAGCCTCCCGAACGTGCTCGTGGTGCTTTCCGGAATGACGCTCCCCGAACATGTGGAAGACAACATCCGGACCTTCACGCCGTTCAGAGCGCTTTCCGATTCCGAGCGGAAGACGCTCGCAGAAGCGCTGCCGGTCTACCGGAAAAGCCTCGCCGTCCCGTGCACCGGCTGCCGCTACTGCATGCCCTGCCCCGCCGGAGTCGAAATTCCCAGAATCTTTGCGCTTTACAACCAATACAGGATCACCGGGAACAGCTGGCTTTTCCTCAGCAACTACAAGGCGCTGCCCGATGATGCAAAGGCTTCCGAATGCGTGCGCTGCGGCAAGTGCATGAAGCACTGTCCCCAGCACATCAGAGTTCCGGACGAACTTGCGAAGATCGAAGCCGAAATCGAACGTCTTCAGGGGAAGACCGCTTCACTCTTCCATCATCCGGACGAAACGGAATACGTCTGAAAAACCGTCCGAGCCTTCCGCATGCGGCTGACGCCGCGCGGCAATCCGGCCGGACTCGAAGGAGATTTTCATGGAACAGGACAAACGTTCTCAGGGCAAAGGCCCGCAGGTCACACGCCGTCCTTATAAAAAGACATCGATGACCCTGCCTCTTCTCGGATTCGGCATGATGCGCCTGCCGCAGAAAGACGGCAGGATCGACCGCAGGACCGCGGAAGCCATGGCCGCCCGCGCGATGGAGGCCGGAGTCAACTACTTCGACACGGCCTACATGTATCACGGCGGCGAAAGCGAACAGTTCATCGGAGACGTGCTTTCCGGATACCCGCGCGAAAGCTACTATCTCACCAGCAAGATGCCGATCCACGACCTCAGGACCGAATCCGACAACGAACGGATCTTCCGCGAACAGCTCGCCCGCACGAAGGCAGGATATTTCGACTTCTACTTCATGCACTGGCTGAACGACGTCCACTGGGAGATCGCCAAACGCTGCCGCACCTGGGAATTCATGAAGAAGATGCAGGCCGAAGGCAGGATCCGCAAACTCGGATTCTCCTTCCACGGCGAACCGGAAACGCTCAGGATGATCGCGGAGGCGCATCCGTGGGACCTCGCGCAGATCCAGCTGAACTATCTCGACTGGGAACTCTGCCGTTCGGGCGAACAGTATGAAGTCCTGACGAAGCTCGGAATCCCTGTCTCAATCATGGAGCCGCTCAAGGGCGGCGCGCTCGTGCGTCTGAACGACGGCGCAAAGGCGATCTTCCGGAAGGCGGACCCGGACGCCGGGTTCGCTTCCTGGGGACTGCGCTTCGCCGCCAGCCTGCCGAACGTCCAGATCGTGCTTTCCGGCATGTCCGA
Source organism: uncultured Victivallales bacterium (assembly GCA_964534535.1). Taxonomy (GTDB): domain Bacteria; phylum Verrucomicrobiota; class Lentisphaeria; order Victivallales; family UBA1829; genus CAZHPP01. The sequence goes on from CAZHPP010000126.1 coordinate 5,418, forward strand.
CCCCGCCCAGATGGAGGACAATCTCAGAACGTTTTCTCCCATGAAGCCGCTTTCGGAAGCCGAACGCGAAACCGTGGCATCCGCGCTGGCGGCCTACCGCAAATCTTCCCCGGTCCCGTGCACGGGCTGCCGCTACTGTTCGCCGTGTCCGCACGGCGTGGACATTCCGCGCAATCTGGCGGTGCACAATCAGGTGAAGGACCAGGGGACGACGTTCTTCGCCGCGCTTGTCTACAACGCCATGGCTCCGGAACAGAGGGCCTCCCACTGCGTGCACTGCGGCCTCTGCGCGAAGAAATGTCCGCAGAAGATCGACATTCCGAATCACATGAAGGCGATCTCCGCGGAATTCAAATAATCCTGCCTCCGCGCGCCAGTCCGGCCTTTCCGCATTCAGATCGGGGCAATCAGCAAGACCTCGACGTTCGACAGCACGACCGACCTCAATGGCTACTTTGTCCCGAAAGCAAATATCACCATCCCGCGGAAAACCTCACCTTCGATCTTGACGACTCCACGCTGGGCTCCCAAGCGCTATGGGAAGCGGCCAGCCTCGAAGAAACCTCCTTCAGCTCCGTCTCGGTCGAAGTCGACAGCGGGCTCATGGGGACCTTCACGCTCTTCAAGGGCGCAAAGGACAGCGTGACGACCTCCGGCGTCTTCGACAGCGTCAAGCTGTATCTTGCCGGTTCGGGCACGGCCTACAGTCTCGCGCTCAACGGCGCCGCCACACAGATCGACGATGTCCTGTACTCGCTCACGTCCACCGACGGCAAGACGCTGAAGCTCGGCATTGCGGCCGCATCCCCGGCCTGATTCCGGTTCCGATGCTTTCCGGTCCCCCTGTGCTTCCCGCAGGGGGACTTTTTTTTGATTCATCCTTGCATTTGTGACTGGAAAATGATATATTTTACAATAAATGAATTAAAATCGCGGGAAGGTCCCGCTAAAAAAAAAACAGGAGAGATTCCATGAAAATCTTCACTGAAGCAATCACAGACACAACATTGTTCGACACGAACGAAGACCCGAGAGGCTATTTCTCCCCGAAGGCCAACATCGCCATCTCCAGGACGAAAAGCACGACGGCCAGTTCGGATTACGCCATTTCCGTCACGCCGTACATACCGCAGCAGAGCGGATATCTGAACAACGTGCTTTACCTGGACAACAATATTTCCTTCACCAGCACGGCGAACACGAACCTCACCCAAGCGTACCTGATCGGCACAACAGCCGAGGCCACCTCATCCGACTATTCCCTGACGCTGGTCCCCGTCAACAAGGTCACGAACTGGAACCTCAACGTCAAGAACATGGAATCCGGCAAGATGCTCGTCGCAGCCGGAGTCGGCACGAAGAACAACCTGAATCTCGGCAGCGCGAAAGATGCCGCTTTCGACCGCGTCCGCGCGAACCTCACCGTCACAGCGGAAAACAAGTCCAACATGCTCGCCGCAGCCGGATATTCCTCGTATCAGACCATCACAGTCCGGGGCGTGCTCGCCGGAAAGACCACGGTCAATGCCGTGACCGGATCGGCCGGATGGGGACTCGTCGCATACGGATTTTATGCAGGAAGCAGCGGCAGCGGCATCAGCCTGAACTCGGTCACGGGCGACGTTGCCGTGAAGGCGACTGAGAACCTGAAGACCCTGACCCCCTCGACCGGAATGTCGCAGGCTTCCGGATTCTATTCCGAGAAGGCGTTCACTGCAGGAAGCCTTTCCGGAAAGATTTCCGCAGCGGGGATCATCAACGGCTATAAGAACCAGGGCAGTCAACTGGACGAGATTCCGGAGCACATCTTCATGAATGCTATGGTTTCCGGAATCAGCGCAGCCACATCCATCAGCATCGACTCGATCTCGAAGGAGATCAGCGTTTCGTCCACGGCGACGAATTCCACGGCGGCCTCCGGCATTCATCTCGGCTACGGCGACGGCGGCATCACCATTGCCGACCTTTCCGCGAAGATCAGCGCGACGGCCGTTTCCAAGGCTTCCGGAGAAGTTGCGGCCGCGTCGGGCATCTCATCGCTGGGCACCGGCGGGATCACGATCGGCAGAACGCTTTCGGGCGCGATCACGGCGACTGCCACCGCGGCCGGCACCGCTCAGGCATTCGGAATCTACAGCACAGAAGGCGCCAGTATTCACAGCGGTATCACAGGGAAGATCACCACAACGGCAAAAGCCACGGACACGGACAATGCCTCCGGCGCCAATGCCGCCGCAATCCAAAGCACAAGCGCCATCATGGTCAACGACGGAATCACGGGAGACATCACGTCCACCGCGAACGCCTCCGGCGACACGGAAGCATTCGGAATTCATTCGACGGCCGGCAATATCACGGTATACGGCGACATCAGCGGCAGAATCACCGTCACGGCGAAGGATACGTGGAACAATGCCGAACAAGCCGGCGTAACCGCGAAAGCGATTTTCACAGAGCAAGCTCTCCAAATCACCGGCCTCGTCAGGAAGGACATCACCGTTTCCGCAGCCGGCGTGACGGCAAGCGCCGAGGCCGCCGGAATCCAGGGAACGAACGTGAGTCTGACCGCCGGGATCGCCGGAAAGCTGAACGTCACGGCAACGACAAAAGGCACAACGGCAAACATCTCCGCCAGCGCATACGGAATCAACGCCAGTCACTCCATTGTCAGCCAGAACTCCATTTCCGGCGGGATCAGCGTTTTCGCGTCCTCAGGAGCCGCCGCGACCGCGGCCGGCATCTACAACAGCGGCAGCAACAGCAGCAATATAACAATCACCTCCACCGGAACCATGAACATCATGGCGAGGGGCGCATCGGCCGCCGTGAATGCCTACGGAATCTATGACAACAGCAGCGAGGTAGAGTTCACGAGCCTCGACAAGGGCGCGAATGTTTCCGCGATCTCGACCGGCGACGGCGCGGCACGCGCCTCCGCACTGGAGAGCGGAACAACTCTTTCGGGCACTTCGATTTCCGGAGCCGTGAACGTCACGGCCTCCAGCAAATCCGGAGCGGCGGACGCTTACGGACTGTCCGGGGCATCTTCCATCAGTCTGACCTCGCTGGATTCGGCGATGAACATTACGGCGAACGGCGGGGCCGCGGCCACGGCAGTCGGAATCAAAAGCGTCAATTCACGCGGCCGTTACACCAATGCGGCCTATCTTTCCGGAAAGATCACGGTCTCCGCGGCTTCCACGCGGAACATCGCAACTGCAACCGGAATCATCGGTTACTCAGTCAACAATTCCGAAATTGATTCCCTGAACGTCACGGCGAAGACCTCCGCTGCGGACATGAACTCGACAGCCATCGGAATTGATGGAACAAGCATATCGCTGAACGACATCGGGAAGATCACCGTCACTTCGACCGCGGCCGGGGCACACACCACGGCGTTCGCCTATGGACTTGCAGCTTCGGTGCTCTCGTTTGCGGGATCGGACATCGGCACCTGGAACGTTTCCGCTTCCGGCAAATTCGGCGGAACCGCGACGGGCTGGGATGCCGAAACTCTTTCCCTGAATCAGGAACTGACCGGAACGATAAACGTCACGGCCAAGGGTTCGGATACCGGGATCGCCACCGGAATCCGGCTGGGAACGATCAGCTACCTTGTGCAGAGCCAAACCTTCATTCCGATGAGCATCGACGTCACGGCGACCGGAGTCGACGTCGCAAAGGCCTACAATCTGACCGGCGCGGCCGTGCTCGAAATCGGCGACTGCAAAGTCACGG
>CAZHPP010000127.1:0-9117 GCA_964534535.1 uncultured Victivallales bacterium
GCCGCCCGTAATGGAGGAATCGCCCGCATGGAGGATTTCGGTCTTTCCGTTGTCGTCGAGCTCGGCGGTGCCTTCGAGGACGTAAAAGATCTCCTCCTCGTTTTCATGATTGTGCTTCCCGATGGAGGAGCCAGGCTCGAACGTGAGGGTCGCGAACATCCGGGTATGGGATTTCATTTCGGAGTCTTTTTTCCAGATGTGGCGGACTTCGATGTCGCCCGCGCCGCCGCGCATGGCGTGTCTGGTTTCAAGCGTGAAATCTGCGGAATGCTTAATCATGGGAATTCACCTTTCCGAAAATGTTGCCGTATTTTTTTCCATTGAGTGCCTCGACGAAGGATTTGATCTTCGTGAGCGTGGAGCACGGGTCGATGGTGGGATCCATGCAGTCGCCGTCGAGCGTGAGAAGCGGCAGGCCGATCTTTTCGAGTTCCTCGCGCAGATGCTTGGCAAAACAGCTGTCCGAAAGCGAGCAGCGCCCGAATCCGTGGTTGTAGAGCACGCACCCCGTGAGCCCGGCAAGCCTTGCATTGGTGCTGATGTATTTGACGCGGAGCTTGGGATCGAGATAGCCGACCGTGAGAAGCTTGCGGGCCAGCGAGCGGTAGGGATCTTCCGGGTTCAGGAGTTCCCAGTCGACGAAGTTCACTTCCTCGAAGACGATCGGCGCGCGGCAGGTCATTTCGATATAGTCGAGGATCCGGGTGTCATAGAACGGCGGCAGGTGGAGCCACAGCAGACGGTGCGTGTCATGGATCGAGTAATGCGCTTCCGCCCAGGCCTTTTTCGCAAGGAGGTCCTCGCGGAACTGCTTCTGGATTTCGATGAGTTCGGGTTTTCCCCAGAGCTGGGAGAACAGCACCGCGTTGTAGACGCCTTCCGAGCCGCGGATCAGCGGCGGGCTCGTGAAGCGCAGCATGTTGCACTCCTTGGTGATCTTCGCGGCCTCGTTCGAATACTCGCAGGCCTGGGCCAGACGGCCCGGATCCATCTTGATTCCGAGCGCCTTTTCCATCCGCTCGACGGCTTCGACGAGCCCGTCGGCGATCTGGTCGACGGCGTGGCTGTCATTGATGCTCACGGGCGTGGAGAGCGAGAAGAAGCGGTCGGTAAAGCCGTACTGGCGGGCAAGGTCCTGGAAAATGCGTTCGCCCTGCTGGCACGGCTGGGAAGTGGAAACCCCGAAGGCAGGCTTCGGCAGGTCGGCGCCTTCCAGCACGCGGAGGAAGGAGCATGTCTCGCCGGCGAATCCCTTGTAGGCCGCCAGGTCGAGCATGTGCTTGGTGCGCTTGTAGTTTCTGGCGAACAGCGCGGCATAAGTTTCGAGCGTGATCGCGCGGACCCCGAGCGCATTCAGGATTTCGGTCGGGAAGAAGAGGTTCCGCCACACGAGCGGCTGGCTGTGGGAACGGGAAAGGAATTCACGGCGCGTGGAATTGGCGCGCATGGAAACGGACTTCATCGGAGTCGGTTCGTACTGAACCGGATCGAGGTCGAGATTGCCTTTCAGCCGCAGATAGTCGCGGGCGATGCACGCCGCGCCGAGAGCGCCCATCACGTTGTGGAATTCCGGAATGATGATGTTGTTCCCCGTGATGAGCCGGAGATAGTAGGCAACCGCGTGGTTGGAGGCGACTCCGCCCTGGAAGATGATGTCCCCGTGATAGTTGAAGAGAAGCTGGCCAACGCCGGAAATGATGGTTCTGGCCTGGGCGCGGCAGGCGCCGCTGATGATCTGGCCGAGGGGCATCCGGTTCTTGAACTTGTTGATGCTGGTGGCGCTGAGCACGGCGCAGACGGAGGAAAATTCAACGTCAGAATCGTAGTTGACCTTGTCGGCCATGGATTCCACGGGAATTCCCAGCTTGAGCGCCACGCTGTCCAGAAACGCGCCCGTGCCGGCGGCGCAGATGCCGCTCATCTTGGAAGTCCACATGCCCATGCGGTCGTTGTAGATCATGCACTTGCTGTCCTGGCCGCCGACATCGAGGATGGCCTTGCAGTCGGGGTAGTAGTGGCGGGCGCCGGCCACGTGCGCAGTGACTTCGCTCACCTGACAGTCATAGGGAATGAACCGCTTCGTATCTTCGACAATCTGGCTGCCCGTGACGACCGTGCACGCGATGTCCTTCAGCGTGAGTCCGGCTTCGGCAAGGAAGTTGTCGACCGTCTTTTTGAGCGCTCCGAGATTGCAGCGGCCGCATTCGGTGCAGCGTCCGGCGCAGGTGATTCTGCCGTCCTCGACGGGTTTCGTGCGCTGGTAGGTCACGTGTCCCACTTTTCCGTCGGCGCTCATGGTGACGGCCTTGAAGGTCGTCGATCCGATGTCAATTCCAAGGAAGGTCTGAAGTTTTTTCGGCATGTTCAATCCATGTTTATCTGATTATATTCCGGATAATATACACCTTTTTTGCAGAATTGCCAACGATTCTCGAAAAATCAGGAACAGTTTCTATTCCGGAATATAAATCTTCTGTATTGAGGGGAACCCCGGATTCGCAAAACGGCAGGGTCCCGTCAGGCCGAAGCGCTTCCTGACGGCTTCCAGGCGCTTCGCCCCGGAACAGATGATCCATGTTTCCGCAGGGACCTGCACCACCGGCCCGAAATCGGGACGGTCATAGAGGATCAGCGACTCCGGAACGCCGCAGTTCATGGCGGCGAACTTGACCGACGGCGGGTCCGAATCGAAATCGATGAACACCGGCGGAAGCTCTCCCTTCGCATAGACCGCGCCCAGCATGGTTCCGACCTTGTGCGGAACGAACTCATCGGCCAGAGGATATGCGAGCACCATGTCGTCATGCTGGTGCGAGCCGAACATGGCATTCGAAATTTCAGGCGAACAGTAGGTCAGGACCAGCATCCACGCCGCCGAAAGGACCAGCGGAAGCCACTTCCGCACCGCGGAGACCTTTCCGTTCGAGAATCCCGACACCAGATACGCGAGCGCCAGCCCCCACACCCCGTAAAACGGAAAGAACACCCGCGGGAACGGCGGCGCACGGAACACGAGTCCCAGATACACCGGCGCCAGGAACAGCAGCGCAAAGCAGCAGAGCCGCAGACGCACGCGGGAATCTTTTCTCCACAGCCGGACCGCGCCCGCCGCGGCAGGAATCAGCAGAGGCAGGAAAAAGACCGCAAACGCCCCGTAAAGATTGAAATACGCATCCTTCCAGCCGTACCAGCCCTCGACCAGTTTCGAGGCTTTCAGGAACTTTTCCAGAATCGGCAGGTAGAACGCCCACATCGCAGCGAAAGCGGTCAGGAAAAGGACCGTCACGCGGAGGAAATTCCGGCGGCTCCGGAACGCAGATCCGCCGAGGAACAGCACGCCCCCGCCGACGGCGAACAGGTCCGTGGGGATCGTCCCCGCCGCAAGATACGCGGCCAGCGCGAACATCAGGAAGTTTCCGGGACTTTTCTCCTTCCGCATCCAGCGCTCGGCGAAGAGGAATGCGGCAAAGCTGAAGAAGAGTCCGGGCATGTACCCGCGGAGCGCCGTGGAAAACAGCCGGAATGCGCCCGACCCGCAGAGCAGAAGCAGCACGCTCAGCGCAGGGACGAATCCGCCCGCCCGCAGGAAGCGCTTCGAAAGCAGCAGGACCGTCAGCGCTCCGAACAGGAGCGAAAGGATCCGCAGGTATGTGACACCGCCGAGCCCGAACCATCCCAGCACGCTCTGCCACATTGAAAGACACATCGTGTAGACGATATGGTTGTTTGGGATGTTGTATTTGAGCGGAATGACGGTCAGGGGATAATAGAGCCAGTCGAGCGTGATGACTTCGTCGTACCACGCCGGACGCGGCAGGTATCCGGCCGAGGCGAAGAGCAGTGCGAGCACGGCAAGCAGCGGCACGGCGCGGGTCCAGCGGCGCCGGCGCTGTTCGGGTGTTTCGATGACCTTCGGCTTACTCATTCCGCCAGAGGAGACTGTACTTGTCCGTGAGTTTTTCGGCTTCCTTCGGCCCCCAGGAGCCGGCCCGGTAGAAGCGGAGCGGTCCGGCGCAGGGGGCGCCCGACTCCCAGGCGTTCAGGACGGGCGTGAGGAGACTCCATGCGCAGTCGATCGTGTCGTTGCGGATGAACAGGGTCTGGTCGTCGAGCATGCAGTCGAGAAGCAGACGCTCATAGGCGTCCGGCATGGTTTCCCCCGATTCGAGGATGCTTGCATATTTGAAGTCCATGGTGAGGGAGCCCATGCAGAGCTTCGGGCCGGGATGCTTGGCCTGGATTGAGAGGGAAAGTCCCTCCTGCGGCTGGACGTTCAGGATCAGGCGGTTGGGCTGGAGCTCCTCGGCGCGCACGGGCGAAAAGATCGAATGCGGCACATGCTTGAACGTGATGACGATTTCGCTCTGTTTCCTTTCCATGCGCTTGCCGCTGCGGAGGAAGAACGGAACGCCGCGCCAGCGCCAGTTGTCGATGAACAGCTGCATGGCGGCAAAGGTTTCCGTATTCGATTCCGGAGAGATTCCGGGCTCCTCGCGGTAGCCGGGAACGGGGTTGCCTCCGATTTCGCCCGCCGTGTACTGGGCCCGCACCACCTGTTCGCCGATCGCGTGGCAGTCAAACGGGCGGATCGAGCGCAGGAGCTTGAGCTTTTCGTCGCGGATCCGGTCGGCGTCCGACGACTGCGGCATTTCCATTGCCACGAGCGAAAGCATTTCCAGCAGATGGTTCTGGAACATGTCGCGGAGGAGTCCGGTGCGGTCGAAGTATCCGGCGCGGTGTTCCACGCCGACGGTTTCCGCCGCGGTGATCTGGACGCTGTCGATGCAGTTTGCGTTCCAGACCGGCTCGAAGATCATGTTGGCGAACCGGAAGATCAGGATATTCTGCACGGTCTCCTTGCCGAGATAGTGGTCGATGCGGTAGATCTGGCGTTCCCGCAGATGGCGGTGGAGTTCGGAATCCAGTTCGCGGGCTGTTTCGAGGCTGGTGCCGAACGGTTTTTCCAGCACCACATGCCGCCACGGAATGCCGTTCGGATTTTCGTTCACGAGTCCCGCCTCCGCGAGTTTCCCCGCAATTTCCGAATAAAGCACCGACGGCGTGGAAAGGTAGAAGATCCGGCCCGTGATCGAACGGTCCGCTCCGGCTTCCGACTCAATGGAGTCCAGCGCCTTCGAAAGATGCGAATAGAATCCGGGGTCGCCGTAGTCGCCGCTCCGGTAACAGACCTTGGAAAGGAATCTGTCCAGGTCCGGACCGGCGCCCGCGAACCATTTTTCCTTCAGCATGTTCCGGAACGATTCGTCGGACATCGGCGTGCGGGCGCAGCCCACGATCCGCGACTTCTCATGCAGGAGTCCGCGCCGGTCGAGATGATACAGCGCCGGAAGGAGTTTGCGTCCCGCCAGGTCCCCGGACGCCCCGAAAATCACAATCGTGTTCGGCACGGGGTTCACTTCCAGACAGAATCCGCCGCGCCATTGATATTCGCCGTTTGCCATGAATGAGGCTCCTTCCGTTTCCGGGTAAAATAGCACCGGAAACGGAACTTTCAAAGAAGAGGTGTTTTTTTTCTTGCATTTCTGCGGTACCGCGGTACATTATCTGCGGATTCAACATGAAAAGGAATGGCGTCTTATGGAAAAGCAGTTTGCCTCCGAAAATTTTCCGCCGGAAATACAGAAAATCGCCGACCGCATGAACATTTCCGAATCGGCGGTGGGGAACGTCAGATTCCCGCCCCTGCCGATGCCGCCCGGCATCACGGGAACGGAATTCCAGAGCCGCATCCGCCCCGACCTGGTCCGGCTGTTTGAAAAGCACATGTACGGCCCGATTCCGCCGCGCTGTGCGGAAACTCTGTTCCGCGTCAAGTCGGAAGGCCCCGCATTCGGGGGGATCGCTCTGCGGCGCGAAATTGAACTCGTATTCCGCAGAAACGGCCTCGAGCGGAAGGCGCACATGCTGCTTTACCTCCCTGCGGGTGCAAAAAGGAAAGTTCCGGTTTTCTTCGGATTGAATTTTGTGGGAAACCATGCCGCGTCGGACGATCCGGAAGTCTCCTTCGTCGAATATACGCCTCTGCCGTTCCGGCCGGGGATCCGCAATGCCGACTCCCGCGCCTCCCGGGAACAGCGCGGGATCCAGGCCGGCCGCTGGGGGTTCGAGCGCGCCGTAAGGCGCGGATTCGCTTCCGCCACAATCTGCTATCACGAATTTTTCCCGGATCGCGACGACGGCTTTGAAGGTGGGATCATGCCGCTGTTCTATTCACGGGAACAGTGGGCTTCTCCCGAACGCGAAACAGGTTCGATCAGCGCATGGGCCTGGGGAATCGAACGGGCGATTGACTGTCTGGAGTCCATGCCGGAAATCGACCGCACGCGGATCATCGTCCACGGTCATTCCAGACTCGGCAAGACCGCATTGTGGGCGGGAGCGAACGATCCCAGAATTGCGCTCACCGTCTCCAACTGTTCCGGAACCTGCGGCGCCAAGCTCGCGCATCGGAATTTCGGAGAAAACTACGGATGGATCAATTTCTGGAATCCGCACTGGATGCGCGCGAGTTTCAGCGGCTGGTCCGGAAGAGATTCCGAATTTCCGATTGACCAGCATATGCTGATGGCCGCGATCGCGCCGCGTCTGCTCTATGTGGCCAGCGCGGATGGCGACACCTATGCCGATCCGCGGGGCGAATTTGCCTCGGCCGAAGCTGCTTCCCACGCATGGGAGATTTCGGGCGGAACGGGACTGGGGGCTGCGAAGTTTCCGTCTCCCGGCGTTCTCGTCGGGAACGAAATCGGGTACTATCTGCGGCACGGCGAACACAATTTCACACCTGAAAACTGGGAAGTCCTGCTCGGGTTCGCGGAACGCCGTCTGTGCTGAACGGAATCCGCCGTACGGATCAGTGCGACTCCCAGATTTTCTGCAGGAACGAAAGGTCCTTTACGCGGAAGTCCGGCTTCGGAACCGGCGGAAACGTCCCTTCCGGATTTCCCGCGATGTGACAGGTCAATGCGCCCGCATTCACCCCGACCGCAATGTCCGTGGCCAGACGGTCGCCGACCATCAGACACTCTTCCGGCTTCAGACCGAGCCGCGCGGCCGCCCCGATCAGAATTCCGGGATCGGGCTTGCCGAGCACCTTGAGCTTCACTCCCGTCGCCGCCTCGATGCACGCCGTGATCGCTCCGCAGTCCACAAGAAATGTCGGCTGGTCGGTCGGACAGAACACGTCCGGATGCGTGGCGAATCCCGGCACGCCCTGCTTCAGGAACCAGCACGCGCGGCACAGCCGTTCATACGCGAGCGAACGGTCGAACGCGATGACCACGGCATCCGGAGATTCTTCCACAACTTCGAATCCGGCCTGCTCGAACTGCGGAACGATCGAGCGCATGCCCAGCAGATAAATCCGCCGGAACGACGGGTGGTTTTTCTTCAGGAAGTCGACCGTATGGTCCACGGAAGTGTAAAAATTGCCTGACTCCGCGGCAATTCCCATGCGCTGCAGCTTTTCCACATATTCGCCGATGGAATACGACGAATTGTTGGAAAGGAACGTGGCATGGATTCCGCGCGCCTTCAGGAACGCGAGAAACGGTTTCGTGCATGGAAACAGCGTATTCCCCCTGTAAATGGTGTCGTCCATGTCGAGAAAAACGCCGTGAATTCCGGAAAGTCTGTTCATGCGGATGCCCTGCGTTAAGTAAAAAGTTTTTTCAATATAAACCGGAATGTAAAAAAGTCAAGTCCGGCATTCCGCCCGGAAGCTCCGGCTGTCATATGCCGGATTCTCCTGCGCCCGTCCATAATAGTCTGTTTTCTCTGAATTTTCTATTTGAAATGCTCGTTTTTTATGCTAAAGTAATTGGAAATTTTTCAGTCTGTTTATACGGAAGGGACACGGTTCTGTCATGACAGAAAACAAATCAGGGAAAAATATTCTCGTCATCGGCGCGGGCCCCGCGGGGCTCACTGCCGCATATCAGCTGCGGAAGGCCGGATTCCCCGTCACCGTTCTGGAAAGCTCCGGCGAAATCGGGGGCATTTCCCGCACCGTGGAATATCACGGCTGCCGCATGGACATCGGCGGACACCGCTTCTTCTCCAAGGACGAGCGCGTCATGAAGTTCTGGCGCTCGCTGATGCCGGTTCAGGGCGCGCCGGCCTGGGATGACCTGATCCTCAACGCCGAAAAGCATTACTCCGCAGGCGGGCCCGACCCCGAAAAAGAGGACCGCGTGATGCTTCTCCGCCGCAGGGTCTCCCGCATTCTCTATCTGCGGAACTTCTACGACTATCCCGTCTCCATGAAGTTCGAAACGTTCCGGAACATGGGGCTGCGCCGGACTCTTTCCGCCGGATTCGGCTATCTCCGCGCCCTGTGCTTCAAGCGTCCCGAAGTCACGCTGAAAGATTTCATGATCAACCGCTTCGGCGAACCGCTCTACCACATGTTTTTCGAAAAATACACGGAAAAGCTGTGGGGGAAGAATCCGTCGGAGATTTCCGCTTCGTGGGGCGCCCAGCGCATCAAGGGGCTTTCCCTGTGGAAGGCGTTCGTCTCGATCCTGAAAAAATTTCTGCCGTTTCTGCCCGGACGCACGGAAACCTCCCTGATCGAAGAGTTCCTCTATCCGAAGAAGGGACCCGGCCAGCTCTGGGAAGTCCTTGCGGATGAAGTCCGCCGCGCCGGAGGCCAGATCCTCCTGAATTCCGAAGTCGTGAAACTCCGTCTGGAAAACGGCCGGATCGCCGGAGTCGGAGCCATGACTCCGGAAGGGCTCCGCGAGTTTCCCTGCGACGCCGTGTTTTCCTCCATGCCGATCCGGGACCTGGCGGCGGCCTTCCCGGCGGAAAGCGTTCCGGAACGGATCCGCGGGCTCGCGGCGGAACTGCCTTACCGCGACTTCATCACCGTGGGCCTCGAAGTCCCGCGGCTCAGCCTGAAAAACCGCACCCGCATGAAAACCGTCGGCGGAATCGTTCCCGACTGCTGGATTTACATTCAGGAACCGGACGTGAAGATCGGGCGTCTCCAGATTTTCAACAACTGGTCGCCCTACCTCGTGCGCGATCCGGCGAACACCGTCTGGATCGGACTCGAATATTTCTGCACCGAAAACGACTCCCTGTGGAATCTCCCCG
>CAZHPP010000128.1:0-9112 GCA_964534535.1 uncultured Victivallales bacterium
CCGGGAAGGGAAGTCCCATGGTATGCAGGGACTGGTGCCCGATCCGGAAGCGTTTCATTCTGGGGAGCCCCGTCTTCAGCGGAGGGACCACGGTAATCGCGACCGTTTTGGAAAATTCCTTTTTTCCCGCGCTCTCGACTCCGAATTCGACGGCGGACGTTTTCCCCGCGCTGGCTTTTTTTGCACGGAAGTAAACGTTGATCTCGCAGCGCCACGGCGCGGCCTTTTTCACCATTTTCTCAAGATAATCGGCCGGGAGTTCGACTGTTACCCTGTTTCCGCTGCGCCGGATCTGAAGCGGGCGGATGAACGCCTGATGAAGCGGCGATACCGCGATCACGTCCAGATGTTCCGGAACGGTCAGCGTCATGACAGCACCGTTCTTTGAAAGGGCTTCCCCGTCTCCGAGAAAATTCACCTGCAGAGGCACGGGGTTCCCCTCGTTGACGGAAAATGCTCCGCTCTGAAAATCTGCGGGAAAAATATGGATTCCTGTAACGAGAGGGGCTGCGCTCAGCGCAACTCCGGCCGCAAGACTGAAAATGACTGTCAGAATTTTTTTCATTGCAATGACTTTCTATGATTTTTGTCTGCCGCGTGCTCAGAGAACCAGGCTCATGCGGATGAGATATTCCGCCATCTTCCAGAATGAGGAATACGGTGCCGGGGCAGGAAGCCACAGGTCAAGTCCGCGCAGATTCCCCGTATGTCCGTCGGCATACACCAGATTGACGGAACCGTTCGGAATCTCGTCCTTCCACCATGCACCGTCGCCGGTCGCATTGGGATAGGTCCCGCCGTCGTGCCGATAGCCGAAATCGTATTGTATTTTCAATGCCGGACTTGCGCGCATTCCCGTGTCCGCGAAGAGGATCGCCTTGGAAGCGGTATGCACGGAAACAATCTTGTGGAATGTGCTGTAGAATTCCGCTCCGTCATTATACTGGGAACTGTCGCTTCCGCCGAGGACGACGTTTGCTCCATAATGAGTGCAGTACCACTGCCCGTTCTCTCCATGGATCCCGAAAGGCTGGCGTTCAGCCGGACACGCGAATGTGCCTTTTGTGATGTTCAGATCAATATATTCCTGTTTGAAATCGCAGCTGTACTCGGCAAGCCGTGAATACCAGCGGGTGCCGATATGGCTGCTGCCCATGTGGGTCGGAACAATGTAGTCGTCATTGGAATTGCTGTACATACCGCTTGCAAGCCCCATGGTCTTTAGATTTCCTGTGCAGGAAATCTTCTTTGCCTTGTCCCGCGCCTTGTTCAATGCGGGCAGAAGCATTCCCGCCAGGATCGCGATGATGGCAATTACAACCAGAAGTTCTATCAGTGTGAAAATCTGTTTCCCGCAACATCCTCTGTTTCCGGCGCAAGACGAGGTTCTGTTTTTCATCTTGAAAGGACCTTCCTTTTTCAGTTCAAACCTGTTTTTATATTTTGCCGCATTCACGGCCGGACTTCCGAGATCGATTCCGGGCAAAAACTCTGTCTGTCCGCACGGACGCCGATTCTTTTCTCTATCTGTTATTTCATTATACTATGTTTCCAGTAAAAAACCTTGATTCTTTGCGCAAAAACATGTGAAGATTGCGCAAACAGAAGTTTTCTCTCCATGGTTTCCGGGGAAACCGCGCCGTTCCGGAAGGGCTGAATATCTGCCGCTGCCGCCTCAGACCGTGTTTTTTATTTTCCGGCTCTTGATTTTCCATGCGGAAACATGTAAAATATCCGCAGGAAAACTTCCGGAGACCGATATGAAGAAGCGTCCGATCGACATTTTTTCGCCAGCGTCCAGGCTGGACAATGTCCTTTACAACATGTCATACTATACCCTGACCGGGCTGGTGCCGGAGCATGGGCATGACTGCATCGAGATCACTTTTTTCACCGATGGAACGGGCATTCATTTTTCCGGGAACTATTCCGTTCCGGTCGGGCGGGGCGACGTATGCATCACGCTTCAGGGCGGAACACACGGGATCGCAGATACGCGCAATCTGAGGCTCTACAATATCTCCTGCACGAAGAAAATCCTCGACGCGACCGGAGTCGACCTGAGTTTTCTCCATAAACTCCGGGAAATCTTCACGGCACAGCCGGATGCAATCGTCTTTCACCTGAATCCCGTCGAATTCAGCGATGCCTTCCGCATCATCCGGAAAATGTTCGATCTCTATTGCTCCGGTCATCCCGATCCGGGCAGCATGCGGTCTCTCTTCGCGATTCTGCTCTGTCTTTTTTCACAGGCATCGTCGCTTCAGATGAAACAGGATTCTGTCCCCGGGCGCCTGGAAACAGTCCTGAAATACATCGGCGCCCGCTACAGGGAAAACATTCCCATTTCCGGACTCGCTGCCATGGCCTCGTTTTCCGTAAGCCAGTTCGACCGCGTGTTCCGGAAAGAATACGGATGCACTCCAACCGAATATATACGGGAACTGCGCATGGAGGAAGCCGCGCGTCTTCTCCGCGAGACAACGCTTTCCATTTCCGAGATTGCATTTTCCCTTGGTTTCCTGGACAGCAATTACTTTTCCCATTTTTTCACCAGGCGGAACGGAAAATCTCCCCGATGTTTCCGGAGACATCTCAGGGAATAGCGGAATCCAATCCCGGTGTTTACCGCTCGAGACGGATCACGGGCAGATCGCCGGGTTCCGTTTCCGGAAGCCCCGAAACAATCATCCGGTCCGCCGCATCATACTCGATTCTGAGCGGAACTTTCCCCCGGAGCAGCACCGCTTTCGAAAACTTTTCCGTACAATGCGGAACCACGACCTTGTGTTCATCGTTCGGCCAGTGCACATAAAGATAGACTTTCCCATCCTTCTGCGCCGCACAGCCGTAGCTTCCGCCGGAAAGCGTGCAGAGACTCATTCCGGAAACGGCTTCGCCGTTGACTTTCAGCCATTCGCCGATCTTCCTGAGAATTTTGACTTCCTCCTTGCGCGGAACGCCCTTGCGGTCGGGCCCGATGTTCAGCAGAAGGTGTCCGCCCGCCGAAGCGACCCCCGTCATGTCCCACAGGATCTTGAACGGCGGCTTGTAAAAGATGTCGGCAGGAAAATACCCCCAGTGGCTGTTCATGGTGAGGCAGCCTTCCCAGAGGCGGCAAGGATCTTTCGGCGCCGCAAGATTCTGCTCGGCGGTATAGAAATCGCCGTCGACGCAGGAACGGTCGTTGATGAGGATGTCCGGCTGAAGTTCATGAACCATTTCATTCAGCTCGATGCTGCGGAGATTTTCCGCCGTCAGGACGCTGCGTCCGTTCATGTTGCCCGCGCGGTCATACCACAGCAGGTCGATCTTCCCGTAATTGGAAAGCAGTTCGCGGACCTGCGTGTGAAGTCCATCGACATAGGCTTTCCAGGCGGCAGGATCGGCATCGGGGCCGTTGTTGAAGGCGGCGCTGCTCCAGTCAGGCGGGGAGAAATAGAGTCCCACGCGGAGTCCCGCACGACGGCAGGCGGAAACATAGTCGGCCACGAGGTCGCGCTTCGGTCCCTGCTCGAACGCATTGCGGTGCGTGGTGGAAGTCCTGAAGAGACAGAATCCGTCATGATGCTTCGTGGTCAGGACCATGTAGACGGCGCCGGCGGACTTCGCGAGGGCGGCGAGACGGTCCGGATCGAAGTTTTCGGCGGTGAATTCCGGGATGTGGGAATCGTATTCGGAGAGAGTCATCTGTTCCTGATTCAGAACCCATTCTCCGCGGCCGAGAGCGGAATAGATGCCCCAGTGGATGAAGATTCCGAGGGGTGCGTTTTGAAACCAGAGCGTGTCTTTCATCTTGACTCCTGTCAGAAGTGTTTTTTCAAAGCCGCTGTTTCAAAGGCCGGAATCGGCCAGCATCATGCAGAGGCGGTTCAGAAGGCGCGTCATGGCCGGGTAGTCGATTTCGAGCCGACGGAGTGTGCCCGGCTGAGGCTGTTCGGCCAATTTTGCGGCGGCGTCGAGCGGTGCGTTTCCGGTTCCGGAATTTTCGAGACGTCCCATCTCCTTTTCGAGCTCGTCCAGAAGCCCGGCCACTTCGGTCTTGCGTTCCGGGAGCATCCGGGAGCCTGCGACGCGTTCGCGGATTCTTGCCAGTGTGTCACGGTACATTTCAGTTGTCTCCTCTCAGTTCACGCAGGGAAAGCGGCGTGAACCCCCTTGTGTTTGTTTCTCTGATTCCAGGATCGACCGTCATATATTTCCAGCGGTTGAATGCGAAATCGTTCTGACGGCAGTTTTCCGTCCATGCGTGCTTGAGGAGGAAGGAAACGGTGCAGCTTTCGAAGATCCAGGGACACCGCAGGCGGACCATTCCGGCAAGCCGTTCATATTCGCGCGCAAGGGCGGGCGAAGGCGCTTTTGTGCGGAGGGAAGCAAATTCGCGGTCGAATTCAGGGAACGAGCAGCGGACCCGGTTGCAGGAACCTGCGTTCGGCCCGTAGAAAAGCTGAAGGAAGTTTTCCGCGTCGGGATAGTCGCCAGTCCAGGAAAAGCGGAACAGCTGGGTCTGTCCGGAAGCGAGTTTCTGGAGGAAGCGCGCGCGGTTGTTGAATTCGGGTCTGACCGTGATCCCGATTTCGGCAAGGTCGAGCGCCATGAGTTCGGCAGTCTGACGGCAGAAGGAATCGCTGTTCGCCTGATCGAACGCGAGCTCGAGGCGGCGTCCCGTGGCGGGGTCGATCCCGTCGGGGAATCCGGCCTTCCGCATGTATTCCTTTGCGAGCGGGATGTTCCGGACTCCGAACGGACCCGGAGAAGCGAGGAACCCGGCGGTTCCAGGCGGAACGGGGCCATAGGCGGGGACGATCCGGCCCGCAGTGAGCTCCACGCGCTTCTGGCGGTCGAAGGCGAGCGAGACGGCGCGGCGCAGGTTTTCATTTTTCCCGAGCAGGGGATCGGCAAAGTTGAAGCCGATGTAGACGGTCTGGCATTCGGGCGAACGCAGCAGGGAAATGCCGCGTTTCTTCAGACAGGGCGCGAGCTCCTGCTTCGAGTTCACCACCGCGGCGAAATTTTCACCGTCGAGCGCGAAATAATCAAGTTCGCCCTGAAGGAACATGAGCCAGCCGGCCGTCGGCTGCTTGACGAGATAGCAGACGATCCGGTCGGCCAGCGGCAGGGGCCGGGTGCGGTCGTCCGGCGTTTCGGCGCCTCTGAAGAACTCTTTCCGGTATTCGGGATTGCGGCGCAGTTCAAGATGGTGGTCCTTGGCCCATTCCGCCAGCAGGAACGGCCCCGATCCGGCCGGATGGTCGGGAAAGCGGTCCTGCCAGTATTCCACGGCACGGCGCGGGACCACGGCGAAATACGGCATGGCCAGCGCGTAAATGAACCGCGGATCGGGTTCATTCAGATGAATCCGGAAGGTCAGCGCATCGACGGCTTCCAGTCCGGGACAGCCGGAGTCATAGGGCGAGAAATCGCCGGGAGCCGCATTCGCGGTGCGTTCGCGGAACTGTTCGATCCCGGCCACGCGTCCGCGGATGAGCCAGTATCCGCTGGAACCGAGCCGCGCATCGGCCAGACGCAGGATCGAGAACACGGCGTCCCTTGCGGTCACGCGGCGTTCGGAATCATTGCGGAAGCACGGATTTTTCTGGAACAGCAGATCGTTCCGGAGCACACAGGTGACGGTTCTGCCGTCGGATGAGAATTCCGGCATCCTCGCGAGCATGGAAGGCTCCAGGCGGAACGGACGCGCCAGAAACGAATACTGGAGCGGGGTGTCATAGAAGGCGGCGGCCATGGACTGGCACGCGGTATCCGCGGCGAGCGCGGGGTCGAGCGTGGCAAGCGGTTTGGAAATTGCGGTGCGGACCGTGCGGAGATTCCGGTCCGGGCTGTTTCCGGAACAGCCGCAGAGAATGATGGAAAGGGTCAGGAAGACGAAAAAGAGGCGTTTCATCCGGCGGACCCGCTTTCTTCTTCGGGGAATGCCGTTCCGTTTTTCCCGAAGAAGCGGGAAACAGCCTCGAAGGCGGCATCGGGGGTGCACCCCTTTGCGGCGAGGGCGGCAAGCGCCTTGCGGCGGCGCTTGAAGGGATCGGGTTCGCGGAGGAGCGTGCGTTCCTTGCGTTTGAGCACGGAAAGGGCCACGTCGGTTTCGGAACGGTCGGCGGAATCGGTTTCAAAGGCGGAATCGACGTCGTCCTTTCCGAAGCCGCGCTGTTTGAGCTTCATCCGGATTTTCCGTGCGCCGTCGCCGCGGGAACGCATCATGGCGATGGCCGATTCAGCGGTCTGAGAATCGTTGAGGAATCCGAGACGCTCGCATTCGGCGGCGGTCGATTCCGCAACGGCCCATGAAAATCCCTTGTCCGCCAGCTTCCGCTTGAGTTCAAGTCGAGCGAGCGGGCGCATGGAAAGCAGTTTTGCGGCTGTCTCCAGAGGGGTTTTCTGTTTTTTCTGCATGGTATGGAATTCCCGGATTTTACTGAAAATTTACACTCAAAGCGGCAAAACTCAAGCGTCTTCCGGAAAAAAACGCATAAAAAGTAATAAAATATCGAACTTCCGTCTTGCATTCCGGAAAAAGCGCGCTATATTACACTTATAGCAGGTTTGGATAAAGTTCTGAAAGAAATGGAACCTATCCGTTTTCCTGCTGTCAATTCAAGATGCAGCGATAATCAGGAAGCTCTTTCAAAAATAAGGTCTTTCCGGAAGGCATTGAGGTTTACTCCTTTTTCCCTCAATGTCTTCCGGGGTTTGCGACAGTGCGGAACGGCACGGGTTACTCCTTTTTCCCCGGGCTGTTCCGGATTGCCCCCCTCGGGAGCGTTGTGGTTTCTCCTTTTTTCCACAGCGCTCCCTTTTTTTATTGACTTGATACCGGACTTTCCCAGGGATTCAGGGGACAATTAAGGAAACGCGCGCAAAAAATTAATTTTTTTGCGTGCGCAGGGTGCAGGGCTCTTTGAGTCCTGCCGAGGATTCAAGGGGCGGGCAGCCCCTTGAAAATAATCGCTGCGCAGGACAGAGTCTTTTTATTATTTGAAAAGCGTGTCGCCGCTCTTGAATCCGAATCCCGGATGGAGGTCGAATTTTACGGCTCCGACGGGGATTTCGGGGCCGACGGCGCGCTGAATCCGCGCGATTCCCTCGTTGCCGAATCCGGCGCAGAGCTCGATGGCATTGCATCCGATCGCCTTCATCTTGCGGGCGACGGCCTCCGCCTGGTCATATGTGGAACAGCCGATCACGTGAAGATCGACCGCCTCGCCGGGAATGACCGCCTGCTGTTTTTCGGGATCGCATTTCGGTGCGACGTAAATGAAAGCCGCGTTGAGTTTCATGACTGTTCTGCCTTTCCGTTTTGAATTTTTTTACCGATACACCGCGGATGCGGAGTTTTCAAGTGTGTTTCAGGCAAGATGGCTGCGGAAGAAGTGAATCTGGAAGGGAACCGAGATCAGGAACGTGAGCAGGTCGGCGGCAGGCTGGATCGCCAGAATCCCGCTCAGGCCGAACAGCCGCGGCAGCAGCAGCGCCAGCGGGAGGAAGAAAATCCCCTGACGGCAGCTCGCCAGAATTGTTGCGCCGAAACTGAATCCCAGACACTGATAGGTCTGGTTGACGAAAGTGGAATACGCCATCAGCGGCATGACCGCACAGGCATAGCAGAGCCCCTGCGTGCCGATCCGAATCACGTCGGGGTCGTTCCGGAACCATTCGATGACCGGCTCCGCGCCGAAGAAGAAGATCACGGCCGCGGCCGTGCACACCGCGGTTCCGGCAATGCTCGAGAAACGGAAGGCCTGCCGGACTCTGCGGCGCTTTCCCGCTCCGTAGTTGTATCCCGCAACCGGCTGGAAGCCCTGCCCAATTCCGATCACCATGTGGCGGATCAGCATATAAATCTTGTTGGCGATCGTCACGGCGGCCACGGCGGCGTCGCCGCATCCGGCCGCGGCGATGTTGAGGACCGCGGTGGAGAGGCTCGCGAGCCCCTGGCGGCAGATCGTGGGAAAACCGTTCCGCAGAATCGCAGCATAGTCTTCCGGACGGAAGCTGATCCAGCGGATTCCGAGCCGCACGATGCTTCTGTTCCGCACGAACACGCTTCCCAGAATGAGAAAGCTCACGCACTGGCTCAGGACGGTTGCAAGCGCGGCACCGGAAATGCCCATCTTGAATGTGAAGATGAAAATCGGGTCGAGGACCAGGTTCAGCAGTCCGCCGGAACACAGTCCCCACATGGCAAACAGGGCCTCCCCTTCCGACCGCAGAATGTTGTTGAAGACGAAGGAGGCGCACATCACGGGAGCGCCGAGCAGAATGTACCGCGCATAGTCCGCGGAGTAGGGAAGGATCGTTTCCGTGGACCCCAGCAGACGCATGAACGGGTTCAGGAAGAGCATCCCGGACACCAGCACGGCGGCGCCGAAGAGGGCCGCGGCAAACACGGCGCTGCTGCCGATCCGGTATGCTTCCGCATCCTTCTTTTCGCCGAGTCTGCGGCTGATGATGCTGTTCGCGCCCATGCCGAGCCCGAAGCCGAACGCCTGGATGATGGACATCAGGGAAAAGACGACGCCCACAGCCGCGGCGGCGCTCGTGTTGATCTGCGCGACGAAATAGGTATCCGCCGTGTTGTAGATCACGGAGATGAGCTGGCTGACAACCGTGGGAAGGGCCATGCTGCAGATCAGTCCGGGAATTGGTTCATGAACCATGCGGCGGTGCTGAGCCGCGCTGTCTGGAAAAGTTGCCGATCCCGGCATGTTCTTCCGCTCCTTCGAACGGCGATGTCCCGTTCCTGGTGATGATCGGATAATATACTGCTTTTTCCCCGCCGGTTCAAGGGGAGTGGAAGAGTGTAATGCTCCCCTTTATTCAAGGGCGCATTACGTAAAACCGCCGAAAAAAAGTTCAGTTCCTGATTCCGGAGTGTTTTCGTAATGCCGAAGCCCTGAATTATTTTTCATGCCGCGGCCTCGTTGAACCATCTTTCATATTCATAAGGAGTCATATAATTCAGCGAGGAATGCGGATATTCCGTGTTGTAAGCTTTCACCCAGGCAGCCAAAGCCGTTTTGAATGATAAGATACTGTCGAATCACTACTGTCCGGTAAAAGTTTCCGGACTTGCTTGTTAAAATCGGGACTTGCT
>CAZHPP010000129.1:0-9109 GCA_964534535.1 uncultured Victivallales bacterium
GATGACGGAATGTCTTTCGGATACCTCGCCCCTTGGGGCGGGGTAATTCATTTCTGCAGAAAATAAACTCTGCTGCTTGCAAACTCCCGCTTCTGGAAGTATACTTCACTCAACCGGCTTTCCGCCGGAAGAACGCAGCATCTGATAAAAACGAGGGAGAAAAATCGCATGGACAGCAGCAGACGGCCGGACAGCATGGTCCGGATCACCACACGGAAACTCGCAGAACAATTCATCGCGGAACAGGTCGACGCACTCCGGAAACAGATCGGGAAAAAGAACGTGCTGCTCGCGCTTTCGGGCGGAGTCGACAGTTCTGTCGTGGCCGCGCTTCTGATCCGGGCCGTGGGAAAGCAGCTCGTCTGCGTGCACGTGAACCACGGACTCATGCGCAAGGGCGAAAGCGAACAGGTGATCAAGGTGTTCCGCGACCAGCTCGGCGCGAACCTCGTCTATATCGACGCATCCGACCGTTTCCTCGACAGGCTGGCGAACGTCTCCGATCCGGAAACCAAGCGGAAAATCATCGGCGGAGAATTCATCCGCGTATTCGAGGAAGAAGCCCGGAAACTGCATGACATCGGGTTCCTGGCGCAGGGCACCATCTATCCGGACATCATCGAGAGCAGCAAGGGCGTGAAGGCCCATCACAATGTGGGCGGGCTTCCGCCGGACCTGCATTTCGAACTTGTGGAACCGGTGAAACTTCTCTACAAGGACGAAGTGCGTGTTGTCGGTGCCGCACTGGGACTTCCGGAATCCATGGTCCAGCGTCAGCCGTTCCCCGGGCCCGGGCTTGGCGTGAGGTGCACCGGCGCGATCACGCGGGAGCGTCTGGCGGCCCTGCGCGAATCGGATTCGATCCTGCGCGAAGAATTCGCACACGCCGGACTCGCTGGCAAAGTCTGGCAGTATTTCACCGTGATCCCGGACTACCGTTCCACCGGAGTCCGCGGGGGGAAGCGCGTGTTCGACTGGCCGGTCGTGATCCGCGCCGTCAACACGGTCGACGCGATGAGCGCCACGGTGCCTGAAATCGACTGGGCCGTGCTGAAAAAGATCACGGACCGCATCCTTTCCGAGGTTCCCGGAGTCTGCCGCGTCCTTTACGACCTGAGTCCCAAGGGCCCTGCCACGATCGAGTGGGAATAACAGTTCCGGAACGGGAGCGGAGAAGGACTTCTCCGCTTTTCAGTCCGGCTCATTCCGCAGAAAGACATTTCAGAGCGCGGCGACGATCTTCTTGAAGGCGTCGCCGCGCGCGGCATATCCGTTGAACATGTCGAAGCTCGCGCAGGCCGGACTCAGCAGCACGATCCCCTTCGGCTTTGCGGCCTCAAAGGCCCGCCTGATCGCCTCCTCGAACCCATTGCAGAGTTCGCACGGGAACGACTTCCCGAGTTCGCGCAGAATCTTTTCGCGGCACTGTCCGTAGAGGAACGCACAGCGGACCCGTCCCGCCTCGTCCCCGATGCAGGAAAAGTCCATATCCTTGTCGAGGCCGCCGAGCAGGAGCACGATTTCCCGGTCCCCGCCGATCGTCCTGAGCGCGGCCGCCACGGAATGAGGGTTCGTGCCCTTGGAATCGTCGATGAAAAGGACTCCGCCGACGTTTCGGATCCGTTCGAGCTTGTGGGCATCGAGCTTGTAGACGCGCAGGGCGTTCCGCACGGATTCGGAGTAGATGGCCCGGTCGCCCGCGGCCGTCCGCAGAAGAGCCAGGGAAGCCATCACGTTTTCAATGTTGTGCACGCCGGGAAGCTGCGACTCCTTCATGTCGAACACGGGGGAATCGTGGAAGCAGATCACGCTTCCGCGGAGATGGAAGTCGGCGGGAAGCACGGCGGAAAACGTGGTCGGAAGCGGGCGGTCTGGATACTGTTTTTTCCATTCTCCGGCGACGTTCGCGTTGATGACCGCGGCGGGACCGGAGCGGAACAGGGTCAGTTTGATGCGCTTATATTCCTCGAAGGTGCCGTGGCGGTTGATGTGGTCGCTCGCCAGATTCAGGAGTGCGGCGGAGTCGGGACGGAAGTTCTCGCACGATTCGAGCTGGAAGGAGCTGGTTTCGACGACGAGCCAGTCGAGTTTGTCCTCGGCGGAGGCGCTGAGCGCGTTGCCGATGTTCCCTGCGGAGGCGGCCTTGAGTCCGGCGGCGTTGATGAGCGCGGCGGTGAGCTCTGTCGTGGTGGTCTTGCCGTTGGTTCCCGTCACGGCGAGAATCTTCGCATGGATGAAGCGGGAAGCAAATTCAAGTTCGCCGATGATCTTTGCGCCGGTGCTCCGGACGCAGTCCGCCATTTCGGAGCGGATGGAGATTCCGGGGCTGATGACAGCGGTTTTGCATGCGGGGAGCGCCGTCTTCGGAGTCCAGTGGAAAATCGTTTCGGCGCAGGGGGGCAGCGCTTCGGCGGAGGGCGCTCCGGCGTCGACGACGGCGGGAAGAAAATTGTGGGCGGCGGCCAGGTTCGCGGCGGCGATTCCGCTGCGGCCGCAGCCGAGGATCAGAAGTTTTTCTCTGTTCATTTGAAATGGTTCTTTCGTTTGAATGCTTCGATATGGGAAATGGCGTTCCGCTTCATGATTCTGACGGTCCGCTCAAATCCGTATTTCCGGATCCACGCGTCGACGATTCGGAACCCTTCTCCATAGACGGGATCGGTGCTGTTCTGTTTGCCGATGTTGAGTTTTTCGCAGCCGCGGCGGCGGTTGAAGTCGGCGGCCATGGCCTGACAGAAGCCCTCGCAGAGCTTCAGGTCCTTGACCGAACCGACCTCATGGTTCAGATAGTCGTGGGAAAGTTCATGCACCAGGGCGTCGATGAAGAGGTCGCGCGGAACGTCTGTGAGCGCATAGATGATGTTTTTCTCGCCGAACATGCGGAAGGAGCGTCTGGAGCCGTGCGTGGAAATTTCAATCTGATATTCGTAGGAGCATAGCGCCAGAAGCCCCGTGTCGGCGCGGTAGACGCCCTGACGCTTGCCGACCGATTCCAGTTCCGGACGCGATACGAGCCTTACATCAATGGCGTGGTTCGGGTCGTAGCCGTAAAATTCTGCGAGTCTGAGCCGGGTGTCCCGGATGATCCTGCGGATTTCCTCCGGGCTGGAAACGACGTCGCGTGCGCATTCGGCGCAGATGAGGCGTCCGTCCGGAAGTGTGTCGAGTCCGGTCGGCCAGCCGCAGGTGTAGCACCCGGGGTCTTTCGCGCACCGTTCGCAGAGCAGCACGCGGCGGCCGTCGGGCAGAATCTTGATGACGGCCTTCGAATGCACCGGCAGACGGCATTTCTCGCAGGAGGCGCAGTGTTCCGAACAGAAAAAGATGCCGTTCCCCATGGCGATCCAGCCGGAGGTGCATTTTTTTCCGCAGCGCCAGCATTCGGGGGCGTCCTTTTCGAGACATTCTTCGGAGCAGTAGGTTTTCCCTGCGATCTGGCGGCAGGATCCGCGGATGTGCTTTCCGCAGACGCTGCAGTCGAGCGCCTGGGAAACGGCCGTCAGAACCGCGAGCAGAAGGATCAGCAGTGTTTTCATGGTTTGAAATCCGGAGTTTTACAATGGATGAATATACCGCGGATGCGCGGAAAATCAAGACGGTTTCCGGGAAGCGTATTCGCCTGGAGGGACACCGAACTTCCTGCGGAAGGCGCGGCAGAAGTAGCGCTGGTCGGGAATGCCGGAGTCCGCGGCGGCGTCCCGGACGAGGACCGTTCCGCTGCGGAGCAGGCGCGCGGCGTGCTCGAGCCGCACATTGCAGAGATAGCGGTGGATCGAGATTCCGAACTGGGCGCGGAAGAGCCTGTTCAGGTGCGGCGGCGCGTAATTCACGAGCGAACCGAGGTCGCGGAGCGTGATCGGGCGCTGAAACGTCCTGTCGATGCAGTTCCTGACCTGGAGCGCGGCGCCGCGGTGGTAGTTGATGGTGTCTGTGCCGCCGTTCCTGAGCGCAAAGTCCACACTGCTCATCAGCAGGAAATGAAAGCGCGGAAGGTCGATCTTCTTTTCCGTGGAACACGCCCAGAGGTCGTGCGCAAAGGGCGAAGTCAGGTGCACGCGCACCCCGGACTGGCCGTATCCGCTTCCGGGCGTGTAGGTGGTGTGGTAGATGTTGAGTCCCTCCGGCGCGGCGTTCATCCAGAAGATCACATAGGGGATGTCCTCTTCGAGCCAGTGTTCGGTGTGGACCGTGCCGGGCAGGAACACCTGCAGGCGGCGCGATTCGAGCTCGGACCAGCGTCCGTTCACATGCACGGCAGGGCGTCCGGAAACGAGGTGGATCATTTCCGTATGGATTTCATGGGATTCGGGCGGATAGAACGGGGTGCGGAACCGTTCGGGCGGAAGGGCTGTTCCCGTGCGGCTCGAGCCCGTGAGATAGTTCGCGCCTTCGCGCGCCAGACGTTCCAGAACCTCCTGAAGTTCCTGTTCGAACACGGTCCTGCCTCCTTTTCGGAAATATACATTCCGTTCTCCGCAGTGTCAAGCGGATGAATCTTCGTTTTGTCCACACAGATTCTTTATTTCATCCACACAAGACGCGTTGAATTCCCGGCCCCGCCGCACTAAAATAATCCCGGAATGAAAATCCAACCTTTTGAAAGGAGAACGACAGCATGGCGAAGCAGATGTGCAAGTACGGCCGCGACGAACTCATGGCTCTTCTGGACGTGTTCAGCGTGTCCGACGGAGCAAAGGCGAAGATCGGAGCGATCCTCGCGGACGAGAATCCCGACGCGGGCAATTTCTTCCGTTATTACAACCCCAACAGCCGGACGGTCGAATTCGAGGAACGGTTCGCGACGCACGTCGGCTCGAAGTACGTCCTTGCGGTGAACTCGGGCACGAGCGCGCTGGTCACGGCGCTGGTCGCGGCCGGAGTCGGCCCCGGCGACGAGGTCATCATTCCGGCGTACACGTTCTTCGCCACCTGCTCGGCCGTGGTCGTGGCGAAGGCGATTCCCGTGATCGCCGAAATCGACGAAACCCTTACCATCTCCCCGGAATCGATCGAAAAGCTCATCACGCCCCGCACGAAGGCGATCATCCCCGTGCACATGCTGGGACTCCCGGCGCGCATGGACAGGATCATGGAGATCGCGAAGAAGCATCATCTGACCGTGATCGAGGACGCCGCCCAGGCCTGCGGCGGCCAGTACAAGGGAAAATATCTCGGGACCTGGGGCGACCTCGGCTGCTTCAGTCTGGACGCCTACAAGTTGATCGGCTCCGGCGAAGGCGGAATCGTCATCACGGACAGCGAGGTGCTTTCCACCCGTGCCCAGAGCTGGCATGACACCGCGG
The DNA here is from genome assembly GCA_964534535.1 of uncultured Victivallales bacterium. Lineage (GTDB taxonomy): Bacteria > Verrucomicrobiota > Lentisphaeria > Victivallales > UBA1829 > CAZHPP01. The sequence goes on from CAZHPP010000129.1 coordinate 5,304, forward strand.
CGTGCTGGCGTCCGGACCGCTACGGCCGCGAGCGCATGAAGGGCGAACTCTTCTGCGGCGAGAACTACCGCATGAACGAACTTTCCGCCGCCGTGGCCCTGGCCCAGCTCGCCAAGCTCGACTGGATCATCGGCTCCGACCGCAAGCGCTTCAAACAGCTCAAGGCCATGATCAGACTTCCCGCCGGCGTCAGATGGATCACAACCAATGACGACGACGGCGCATGCGGCTACGCGCTTCCCATGATCTTCGACGATCCCGAGTTCTGCGTGCGCGCCCAGAAGGCCAAAGTCATCGGCGGCAACGCGCTTGACGCCACCCACGGGGTCCGCAACTGGCACATGGCCTGGCACTGGGACCACATCCTCGAATACAAGTCTTCCACGGCCGACGGCTGCCCCTTCAGATGCTCGCATGTCGGGCAGCTCCGCAAGTACACGTTCGACTCCTGGCCGGTCACGAAGGGGATCATCGGACGCATGGGCACGGTCGAAGTCAACCAGTTCATGTCCGATTCCGACGTTGAGGCGCTGGCGAAGAAGGTTACGGAAGGGCTTGCCAAATGCTGAAGGTCTGTCCGCTCATCGACCTGTTCTTCCCGGGAGAGAAATCCTGGGAGGAGCGGGCCGCGAAGATCGCCGCCTGCGGGTTCAGATTCGTGGAAACATGGCAGGGGAAGGACGCCGCTGAACTCAAAAAAATGAATTCTTCCGGCATTCAGCTCGTGAGCATCGTGATGAACTTTGCCACCGAGGCCGATGTCGCGCCCGTCAACCCGAAGAACATGAAGTCGTTTCTGGACCGGATCGACCGCTTTTCCGAAAACGCCCTCGCCGCCGGATGCCGGGAAGGAATCGTGACCGCGGGCCAGAAGGTCTGCGGGCTCGGCTGCGCCACGCAGCGCAAAGCTCTCGTCGAAGCCATGGCGGAAGCCGGAAAACTTGTGGAAAAACGCGGTTTCTCGCTCAATCTGGAATCGCTGAATACGGAAGTCGACCACGCCGGATATTTCCTTTCCGACCCTGCCGATGCCGTCGCGATTGCCAAGGAGACCGGATGCCCCAATGTGAAGACCCTTTACGACATCTATCACATGGGGATCATGCGCGGAAACCACACCGAATTTCTGCGGAACAATATCGCATGGGTCGGACACTTTCACACGGCCGGAATTCCGGGCCGCCACGAGCCTGCGAGCGGAGAAACGAACTATCCGTTCCTGCTTTCCGAAATTGAAAAGGCGGGATTCCGCGGATATATTGGACTGGAATATTTCCCGCTGCTCGAAAGCCGCGAGTCTCTGCTTCAGACCAAAAAATATTTTGGAGTGTAAAAAAATCATGTTCAAAGTCCTTTCGTCCAAAGCTTCCGGAAACCCGGAGTATCCGGAAGGCCTTCTCAAACTCGAATACGCCGGAGACTGGGCGCTCGCCTTCCCGCAGGGGGAGACGGGCGTCGTGGCCATTCACGGACACGGCAGTCACGGCGACCAGCTGTTCGTCCGCAAAGACATTATTCCGTGGGGAAAATTTGCGATCGGACACGGGCTCGGGCTTCTCATGCCGGACCTCTACGGCAACGAATGGATGTCCCCGAAGGCCGCCGATGCGCTCGCTCAGCTGATCGTGCATGCGAAAAAGACGTTCGGCTGGAAGAAAATAGTGCTCTGTGACGGATCGATGGGCGGAACTTCCAACCTGATTTTTGCGGGACTCCACCCGGAATTGGCGGACGGCGTCGTTGCGCTCGGCGCGGCAAGCGACCTGGCGAGCTATGCGCACTGGTGCGATTCCAGTCCGTTCCCGATCGGCGCGGAAATCGCCGCCGCGATCCGCAAAGCCTATCATAATGACACGGCGCTCATGGATTCCCACAGCGTCTGGAAAAATGCGGAAAAATTGACGATGCCCGTAATGCTCTACCACGGAAGCGCCGATGTCATCATTCCCGTTTCCCAGTCCCGCACGCTCGCGGGGAAGCTCGCGGAACACCGCGATTTCTTCTATTCGGAAATTTACGAAGGCAATCACGATTCGCCGCTTCCGTTCTTTGAGGATTCCCTCACAAAAATTCTTCATAAACTTGGAGTGTGGAAGTGAATTATTTTGCCCTGAACGCGATGATCGGAACCAGCTGTTACGCAAACAGCTATGCCGACTTTCCCGAAGTCAAGGACCTGATCGCGCACCTCGACTACCTCGGAATCGACCGTTCGTTCGTGTACAGCGCCAATGCCCGCGACTGGTCCCCCGTCAACGGCAACAAGGAACTCCTCAAACTCATTGCCCCGTACAAGGACAGGCTGTTCCCGGCGTTCGTCATCACGCCTGCGTGTTTCTTCGAGGAAGGCACGCTCGCCTGGCTCATCGCTCAGGCAAAGGCCGGAAACCACACGTACCGCATCACGCCCGTCCAGTCGCGCTTCCCGGTCCGACACTACGAACGGATCCTCGCGGCCCTTGCCAAATACAGGCCCGTCGTCATGATGGACAACCAGTGGGGCGCGCCGGCCGGCGATTTCCGCGACATCGAGGAACTTGCGCTCAAATATCCTTCCATCTCCTTCATCATCACGCAGCAGATGTGGGGCGGCTTTACCAACGTGATCGACCTGATGTGGAGATGCAGGAACGTCTATCTCGACACTTCCTGGATTCATATGCGCAACAACCTGGAACTCGTGCGGGACAACTTCGGCATTGAGCGGCTGGTGTTCGGCGTGGGCTTCAAGTCGCATTACGGCGCCGCGGTCGGCGCGCTTGCACAGTCCGACTTCACGGCGAAGGAAAAAGAGCTCGTCGCCCACGGCAACATCGAAAAACTCACGGGAATCCGTCCGCTGAAGAAAAAGCTCGCAAAGGAGCCGGACTTCAAGGACAAACTCCTCTGGAAGACCTTCAAGGAAGGAAAGCCGCTCAAGGGTGTGACCGTCTACGACGTCCATTCGCACCAGGACGGCCCTGACACCCGCGGCTGGTTCATCAGACAGTGCAATCCGGAAACGACGCTGGACGGCATGGTCGAAAATCTCGACCGCTACGGGATCGAAAAGCTTGTCTGCATCGGCAGCAGGGCCCTGTTCTGCGACAACGTGTCCGGCAATGCCGAATTCGAGCGTCAGGCCGCAAAACACAAGGGACGCGTCCTCGGCTATTTTGCCTACAATCCCGTCTATGAAAAGACCATGAGCGAAAAGGTGTTCGACAAGTTCTTCTCCCAGGATTTCTTTGTGGGATTCAAACTGCTTCCCGCCTACTGGGGAATCACGATGGACAGCCCGCGGTACAATCCCGTCTGGAAGTATGCCGAAAAGCATCATCTGCCGATCCTGATCCACACGTGGGGCGATGCGATCGCGCTGAAGGACATTGCGCCGAAATATCCGCATGCCAAGTTCATTCTGGGACATTCGGGCGGCAGCGATTACGGACGGCTCCAGTCGGAGGAGATCGCCGCGGCTTCCAAAAACGTGTATTTCGAGTTCTGCGGCACGTTCTGTTCGCATCTGCTCTGGGCGGACAGCATCAGAAAGTTCGGAAACAGGCGGTTTGTGTTCGGGAGCGACACGGGGGCGCACAACGAGAGCTTCGAGCTTTCGGGTCTGCTTTCGATTCCGCTTCCGGACCGCGAGCTGATCCCGGTTCTGGGCGAAAACTTCAAGCGGATTCTTGCCGACCGCAAGTAAAGGCCGGACCGGCCGCGGAAATTTTTGCCGACATGTAAGAAGAAGGCGCCACGGGCGAAGCGCTTTAGCGCTGAGCGCGCAGGAGCGGGGAAGAGAACTTTCGAGGCTTTGCGAGAAAGCG
>CAZHPP010000130.1:0-9103 GCA_964534535.1 uncultured Victivallales bacterium
GCCATGACCGAATTCCAGGTCCGCTCCCTCTATTCCTTCGGGCTCCACCGCGCCGGAAAACTCTGGGGCGAATGCGGAATCCTCTACATCGGGGAACCGCATCCCTCCGATCAGTCGGAACTGGATTTCATCCGCACCGTCCAGGGACTTCTGGATCTCTTCCTCCAGCGGCACATGGAACACGAGGCTCTGCTCCAGACCCTCGAACTGGTCAAACGCTCCGAACGCGCAAAGACCGATCTGCTCGCCAACGAAAAAACCGTCAACGACTGTCTTGCCACGCTGTTCCGCGGGGAAGACGAGGAGAACACCGTCAATTCCGTCCTCCGGATCATTTGCGGACATTTCCACGCGACGCAGGTGTTCATGATGAAATTCGATTCCGAACACTGCCATGCCGTCCATCACATGGAATTCGACTCGGAAGGGCGTCCCCCCGTGTTTCCCGAAATCGACTGCACTTTTTCCCCGAACGAACCATGGTTCATCAATTTCCTCGAACACAGGCCTTCCCTTATTCCGGATCTTGAACAGCCGGGAATCCGGCAGTTTACCGGCTCCTGGTACGACATATTCCACAAGGCGGGGATCAAATCCATTTTCGCCACGGGAATCTTTGTCGGGAACAAACTGGTCGGAAACCTCGGCGTCGTCTATGATCAGAATATCTATAACCTGACCCCGCTGGAACTAGATTTTCTGATCAACGCAGGCCATTTCGTTGAAGTCATGATCGAACGCCAGCACGCCAGATCCGAGATCATCCGTGCCCTTCAGCAGGCAAAATCCGCGGAAACGGAAAAAACCATCCTGCTTTCCAACGAAAAGACCATCCACTACTGCCTCGAGGCCCTCTTCAACGATGAGGAAATTCAAAGTTCCATCCGCACGGTGCTGGAAACGATCGCAAACCATTTCGGCGCTTCCGGAAGCTACATTCACCAGGCACTCGAGAACGGAATGCAGAAGTTCTATGCGGAATACGTTTCTCCCGGCATGGAGCCCATGCTCCCGCCCGACACGCTCATGCCGATCCCCCAAGGCAGCCGCTGGCAGAAAATCTGCGAGACCGACGATTCCATCCTTCTTCCGGACCTCGATCAGCCGGACCAGAGGGCCGTGCTCGCCGAATGGATTCCCGTCATCGAAGCCTGCAGCGTAAAATCCGTCTTCATCACCAGAATCCGCTTCGACAACAAATTCTGGGGAAGCCTGGGAATCGTCTACCGCGGCAGGAAAAAGGAAAGTTTCCCCGATTCCGACTTCAACATGCTGAAGTCCGCCGCCCACCTGATCGAAATCATGCTCCAGCGCCAGCAGTCCCGCGACCGCATCGTCAAGGCCATGCAGCTCGCCCAGGCCGCCGACCGCGCAAAGAGCTTCTTCATCGCTTCCGTCAGCCACGAAATCCGCACCCCGCTCAACGCGGTCATCGGATTTTCCGAACTTCTCCGCTCCGGAGGCGTGCCTCCGGAGGAAGCGAAAAGCTATCTGGAGTCCATCGCCTTCAGCGGGAACGCACTGCTCCAGCTCATCAATGACGTCCTCGACCTTTCCAAACTGGAAGCCAACCAGATGGAGATCATTTCCGAACCGACCGATTTCGCCGCTCTCGGCATGGAAGTCATGCGCGTCTTCCGCCACCGCGCCGAAGAGCAGAATATCCGCCTGATCACGGAAATTCCCGCCCTGCCCCAGCTCGAACTCGACAAGCTGAGAATCCGTCAGATTCTCTTCAACCTGATCGGCAACGCCGTCAAATTCACCCGTCAGGGCTCCGTCACCCTGACCGCAGGACTCGCGCCCGCAGCAGACGGCATGTTCGAATTCAAATTCACCGTCCGCGACACCGGAATCGGGATTTCCAAGGCCGACCAGGCCAAACTCATGGAGCCGTTCGTCCAGCTTTCCAGGATGCGCGGCACCAATGCAGCGAACAACGGAACCGGACTCGGCCTTTCCATTTCCAAGCGTCTGGCCGAAAAAATGGGCGGAAAACTCTGGCTCGAAAGCGAACCGGGAAAAGGCAGCACCTTCGGAATCACGCTTTATCACGTTGCTCCCGCAAAGGAACGGAAACACGCTGCCATTTCCGCCACTGCCCCCTCCAAACCGCATATTCCCGGAAAACCGTTTTCCCTCCTGCTGGTCGATGACGTTCCCATGAACCTCAAGGTCCTGGAAGCCGTCTGCAGGAAGGCCGGAATTGCGGATATCGTTTCCGCTTCCAGCGGGGCCGCAGCCCTGGCTGAACTTGAGAAGCGTTCCTTCTCCATGATCATGACCGACATGTGGATGCCCGGAATGAACGGCGCCGAACTTGCGGCAAAAATTCATGGGAACGTGAAATTCCGCGAAATTCCGATTCTGGCCGTTACGGCCGATGCCGAGGCAAAAGACGATTTTCCGCTTGAATATTTTACGGGGATTCTCCTCAAGCCGATCACGCTGGAAAAAATTCAGAAGGCTCTCAGGATGAATGAAACTCCGGCGTCCGGCCCGGCCTCGTTCTGACCCGGGCTTATTCTTCCGGCTTCATTCCGTTGTAAGCGCGCAGCGAAAAATAAAGCAGAAGAACGACGGCAAGGATGATCAGCGCATCAATGCCGTATCTGACGAGGCCTTCCATGGGAACGGCCGGCGAAAATTCCGGATTGCTCTGCTGCGCTCCGAGTCTGCATGCGAACTGCGGAAGCGCATATTCGCCGAGCGTTTTTTCCATGTCGTAAGACTTCGGGATCAGGTTCCCTCCGTAATAGACCTTGAATTCATGCGGAACATCGCAGCTCATCAGCAGGACATGGCGCTTCGCAAGCCACTTCAGGCGGATCCCGGAAAGCGGGGCGTCGTCGCCGTTTTCGATGCGTACGACAAGATATTCGCCGCGCCTTTCCGGAAGATCGATCCAGCCCGTTCCGGCACTGACGCGCGTATCGGCAAGCATGTGTCCGTCCTGGTCCGCAGCGGTCACGCGGCGGTCGAACGCCTTTGTGTCCGTCTCAAGCCGGAACCTGCAGAGCGGGAGCTTTCCCGTTTCGAATCTGAGCACGGTCGCTGTCCCGCTGTTTTCCGTCTTTGCCGGCTTGAGCGCAACTTCCCGGCAGAGAGGTTTTGCATAGACGGTTTCCATGCGGCGCGTTTTGAATTCGATCCTGTCGAGCCTGAGTTCATCCGCAGCAATCCGCTGTTCCGTAAAATTATTGCCGCTTCCGGAACCTGTCCGTTCCACGGTCGGCGCGGCATTGACCCGCTCGCTGAAATTGTGGATTTCGATCTCGGCCCTGGAAGCCGTCACCGGCGCGAAATCGATGCTGAACTGGAAAAGATCGACATTCCTTGTATGCCGGAAGAACGGAAGCGCACCGGCCGATCCGGTCTTTCCGCCGGGTCCGTAAAACGTCATGCCGACCGTCTTGTTGAATTCGCGCGTGGGCGAATCAAAACTCAGCCGTGCGACATCCCTGTATTCTTTTTTGAACTCATATCCGATGAATGCCGTGTTGTTTTTCCGATCCACGCGGAACGACGTGATCTTTCCTTCCACCGGGGTGAACACCGGCACCTGTTCCGCCTGACGTTTTTCACGCATCGCAAACGGAATGACTCCGTCGCTGCCGCGGATTCGGAGATTGGTCATGCCGGCATTCAGCGCGCGGTACATTGCATCGTCGAACTCGAGCTCGGCGACGCCATGGCGTCCGCCCGGAATCGCGGAAACGGAAACGCTCCTGACGAAGGGCGCCTCCTTCCGTTCATCCGCGGCCGGACACATCGACGCGACAAGCGCAAACAGCAGGATGAAAACCGCGTTCTTCATTTCTTATCCCCCCCTCATGAATTTGTCCCTGAACCTGATGTAAAGCACTGCACCGGCCAGCATGAACAGACCAAGCACGACGAACGCACCGACTCTGTAAAGCTGATCCGAATCGTGAAGATCCAGGAAAAACACTTTCACGGCGCACAATGCGAAGAGCACCAGTCCGGTCAGACGAAGATTCTTCATGCGCTTTGTCAGGCCGTACACCAGCAGTGTAATCGCCATGACAGCCCACCACACGGAAAGCCCGCCGTGGCGGAACCCGTGGAAATACTCGTGCATGCACTCGAAAACTTCCACGGACGAGTAGACAAAGAAGATCAGCCCGGAAGAGTACAGGAACAGCTTTGAAATCTGGCTGGCGGAGTCATGCGGGAGCGATCCCTGAAGTTTTCCGGCTGAGTACCGGTGCATCGCGATTCCGGCACAGGCAAGCGAAATCATATAGACTCCGACGGTGAAGAACCTGTCGGAGAGTTTTCCCAGATATGTCTGTGCGCCGGAAAACAGTTCAAAGCCGACGAAAATCTTTGCCGCCGTCAGCGCGAACGCGCAGAATGAAAGGACCGCAAGCGTCCGCCCGCCCGTCTTCGATGCGATCAGCATGAGAGCAAGGGCGAATACCGACCACGATGCCGCAAGCCAGACTCCCGAAAACAGCAGCGGGAATACCAGTCCCAGCGCAAGGACTGTCACGCAGAGAAGCACCGTGCACAGCAGTCTGTCAATCTCTCTGCGCCGGATAAAATACATCGTCTCGCAGAAATATACCAGCGCCGTGAACAGCGCCGCTGCGGCCGGAATCCTGAATTCCTCAGGCGCATATTCCTTCGCCGTCAGACATGCCGCGGCCGTATAGAACAGCGCGTTGAACAGCATGATCAGCACCTCGATGAGCGTGATCCCGCTTTTCGCAAGATTCCTGTAAAGCACCGGAATGACGGCGAACATCACAAAGCCGATGCTCAGACAGATCAGCGCGGAAACATAATTATCCGCCCTCAGGTGCACGGCCATTCCGGCCGCTGTCAGAATCCATGAAAGCACGAACGCAATGATGTTCAGAAGCTTCCAGTTCCGGAGTCTCGCGACGATCATCGAACCGGCGGTCATGATCAGAATCCAGAGGAAGAACGCCGTGAGATTCCCCGAATTATCCGAAAGCATCACCGGCGTGAGATAGCCTCCGGCACATCCGGCAATCGCGACGGCAGGAGCGGAAAGCCTCAGCGCCAGGACCATGGCCGCGACGGTCACAGCGGTCATGGCTCCGAACGTCGTCATTGCGTCCGTCAGGTGATACAACCGGAACGAAGCGAAAAGAGAAAGATACAGCGTGACGAGACCGGCATCCAGGATTCCGATGGAAACGGCGCGGTATTTCTTCCCTGCGCCCCAGTATCCCGCCGCGGCCATCGCGATCCCGAACGTCAGCGACATCAGGACGCGCACCGCCGGGCTCACGAGATTGTTGTCGATGGAATATTTGAGGAAGAATCCGATTCCGCAGAGCAGGACCACCACTCCGGCACGGATCAGCCATGTGACCGCCGCGGCGAATTCGGCCGGAACGTTTTTCGGCCGGAACTCCTCCCCGACGCAGAACCAGTTGACGATCTTCCGCATCGCTTCCTGCGTCCTGACTTCGAACGCGGAAGGCTTTGCCGGTTCAGGGGAAACGATTTCCTTCCGCATGCATTCCGTATGCGGTTTTTCCTGTTCCGGGATGACGGGCGGCACAGGCTGCGGCTTTTCCGGTTCCGGTTCGGCCGGATTCACGGGCCGCTTCAGTTCTCTGATTTTCTCCGCAATGCTGTTCCTGACAGACACGGCTGCGATAATCACGGTCAGGAAAAGAATAAAGAGTCCGAGAAGATTCAAAAGCTGTAAGACAAGAATGATTTCATCCATTCGCTACCTCCCTCACTGAATTCGGATACAATAGCACCCGTCCCGGATATTTGCAAATCCGGCTGAATTACGAACGGAATTCTGCGGATGACTGCCGTTTTCTCACTCGGCACAGAACAGGAAACAGCAGGGGCCGGAAAGATGACTTCTTTCCGGCCCCTGAATTAAAAAAACAGCACTTAGAGCTTGCGGCCCATCGCCTCGACCAGCGGCCGAAGCGCATCCACAAACGCCTTGAACTGGGAACACGGAATCTGCTGCGCCGCATCGCTGCGCGCCTCGACCGGATTCGGGTGCGATTCCACCAGAAGTCCGTCGGCGCCGACTGCGACAGCAGCACGCGCAAGCGGCAGGACCAGCTCAAGTTTCCCGGCCGCATGGCTCGGATCCACGATCACCGGCAGATGCGTGTTCCGCTTGGCGACCGCAACCGCACCGACGTCGAGCGTGTTGCGCGTCGACGTCTCAAACGTGCGGATTCCTCGTTCGCACAGAATCACGTTCGGACAGTTGTGGACCAGCAGATATTCCGCCGCATTCAGCCATTCTTCGACCGTCGTGGCCATGCCGCGCTTGAGGAGCACGGGCTTGCCCATGTCCGCCACGGCTTCCAGAAGATTGTAGTTCTGGCAGTTTCTCGCTCCGATCTGGAGACAGTCGACCCGTTTCGCGACCGCTTTCAGGTGCGGAATTCCCACGACTTCCGTCACGACCGGCACTTTGTATCTGGCGCGAATTTCCGCAAGGATTTCGACGCCCTTCATTCCGAGGCCCTGAAAATCGTACGGCGAAGTGCGCGGCTTGAACGTGCCTCCGCGGACCAGTCTGGCTCCTGCGGCGATCACCATGCGCGCACATTCGTCCATCTGCGCCTCGGACTCGACGGCGCACGATCCGGCGATGATCTGGAAACGCTTTCCGCCGAATGGTTCGTTCCCGATCCGGATGATCGAATCGCGCGGATGGAATTCGCGGCTGGCAAGCTTGTACTTTTTCTGAATCGGCACCACGCGCTCGACGCACGGCATGTTCCGCAGGACTTCCAGCGACGCATTGCTGTTCTCGTCGCCCACTGCCCCGAGCACGGTGTGCTCAACGCCCTTGATGAGCCGCGGATCATATCCCAGTCCGCGCACGATCTTTTCCACCTGCCGGATTTCTTTTTCGGGACTGTTCGGTTTGAATACGATAATCATTGTATGCCTCGGATCTGACTTTCTCCCGGCCCTGACATCGAAGCGATGCCCGCCAGCGAATCTGCCGGGAATCATTCCTTGCGCGGAACCTCTATCATTCGGTAATATAGCATTATTTGAGAGATTTTTCCATATTTTTTTCAGGATTTCGGCGATCCATATGGTGCGGACAGCAGAATCGGCCTGGGAAAATCCCCGATTCCATGCGGAAAGGACATTAGATGTCTCCGCCTTATGCTTTTTTCCATGACAAAGAGAAAAAACTGTTAGAACCTGCATGATGAAAGGACACTGCTGAAATGAAGACGGAATCAAAGCCGGACGTCGTCAGAATGGAATATCATCTCATAAACTGCCGCTTTACGTTGAAACGTCTCAGGGAAATTGAACGGCTGAGACGCCTTTTCAGCTCGGATGGATGCCCTCCCCTTGCAGAAGGACAGTTGCTGGAGGGCATTGACAGTCCGCACGTCAATCTTCGTTTCTCAGTCAACGGCAGACGGATCTGGAGCTGGTGTTCCATCTGCGACCTCATCGATATGTTTCTGAAAGACGGAGATTATACTCCGTTCGTCTGCAGTTCCTGCGGAGACTCCGACTGCGCCGGCATCAGGGAAATGATCCATGTCTCCCATCCCTGCGGGAACATCGTCATGCGGCTTCCCTTTCCGCTCCATCAGACGGAAACATTCCGGACGTTCCATTTTTCCCGGCTGAATTATGTGGAGCAGCTGATTTCCGTCATTGATACAAGGATCGCCCTGGAGAGAATTTCAGGACTCTGCGGCAACACCGTTCCGGATGGAAAAAGAGAAAATCAGGAATTCGCCGAAAAAGCCGCCGATCTGTTCGGGTTCCATGATGCTTCCAACTGTCATTTCACAGTTTCCAGATACATTCGGGAACAGCGGTCTGTGCTGATCCGGGCATTCAGCGAATGTTCCGGCCCGCTCATTCCTGCCGGAACAAAACGGAAAATATCAAGATAATTCAGCACGCCGGACGCTGGCTGTTCTCTTCGGTTTTTTTTGGAAGCACCAGAGAAAAAACTGCGGACTGTCCCGCTGTCTGCGGAAAGGCGTTTTCCTCACGCGCCCTTGTTTTCTGGGGGAAGTGATGATATATTGGAGGCTTAAATCCAATGTCAGGACTCAGAACCCATGATCAGACTTGTTGCCTTCGACCTTGACGGAACACTGCTCAACGGCAGAAAGGAACTTCCGCCTGATTTCTATCCTGTCGTCAGAAAACTGACTGCGAAGGGAATCCGCTTTGCCGCCGCAAGCGGACGCCAGGCGTACAATCTGATGAAAATGCTTGAGCCGCTGCAGGACGAAATTGCCTTCATCTCTCTCAACGGTACCCAGATTTTTTTTCAGGGGAAGATCATTTTCTGCCGGAGCATTCCCCCGGAACGGATCCAGCCGATTCTAGAGGAAGCCCGGAATCTGAACCGGGTCTCTGTCGCCCTCGGCGGAGTCGAATCGACCTATTACGACAGAGACGACACCGAGTTTGTGGCGCATCTGAGCAAATCCAACGTCCGGATGACGCGCGTGCCGGATCTCGGCGCCCTGCTCCGGAGCGGATGCGACCGCATCTGTCATGTTTCTGTTTATGACGGGATCAATGTTGAAACCAATTCATACCCTGCCCTGAAGCATTTCGAGGGCATCCTGCACGTGGTTCCATCCGGAACGGAATGGCTGGACGTCATGATGCCGGGCATCAACAAGGGCGTTGCGCTCCGGACGCTTCAAGACCAGTGGAAGATCGCTCCGGTGGAAACACTGGCGTTCGGGGATTATCTGAATGACCTGGAGATGATTCTGGCGTGCCGATATGGTTATGCGATGGCGAATGCGCATCCGGATCTGAAGGCAGCTGCGCCGTTTCTGGCGCCGTCCAACGAGGAAAGCGGGGTAATGGTTGTTCTTGAGAGGCTTCAGCAGGAAGGGAAACTCTGATTTTTTCCATATTTCCGCTTGACAAATCCATAAAACGGGATATATTATTAAATCTTGCCTTTCAAAGGCTTGAGGTGGGGTAGCTCAGATGGTAGAGCAAAGGACTGAAAATCCTTGTGTCGGCGGTTCGATTCTGCCCCTCACCACCATTTAAGATTCAGATTGCCGGACGGACACACCGTTCGGCTTTTTTATTTTCCGTGATTTGT
>CAZHPP010000131.1:0-9082 GCA_964534535.1 uncultured Victivallales bacterium
AGCATGTTCGAACCCATCGGCGGTTCCGCCCCGAAGTACACCGGGCTCAACGTGCTCAATCCCTGCGACGCCATACTTGCCGGCGCCATGATGCTCGACTTCCTCGGCGAAAAGAAGGCCGCGGAGGGAATCGAAAAGAGCGTCGCGTTCTGCACGAAGAACAAACTCAAATCCATGTCCGCCGGAAAGATGGGATATTCCACGACGGGGGTCGGCGATCTCGTGATCGCCAATCTCTGACCACGGAGGGTCCCCATGGAACCGTGGCTTCTTCTTGAGGATGCGGACCGTTCCCCGTTCGCGAACATGGCGTTCGACGAACTGCTTCTTTCCGAAGCGGCGGCCCGCGGAAAGGTGATCCTGCGGTTCTACGGCTGGACCGTTCCGGCCGCGTCGTTCGGCTATTCGCAGTCGCCGGAAGCCGTGCCGCGCAAGGGGCTTGTGCTCGTGCGGCGGCCCACCGGCGGCGGAATCGTCTACCATGACAACGACCTCACATACACGCTCGCTGTCCCGCACGACCACGCGATCTGCCGTCTCGACCGCATGGAGTCCTATCTCGTGATCCATGAGGCTGTGATGAAGGGCATTTCTGCGCTCGGCACGCACACGGCGCTCATGGCGCCCGAAAAAGCGGAAAAGCACGACCGCGCCACGCTCCAGTGCTTCGTTTCGCCTTCGCCGCACGACATCATGGCGGAAAGCGGAGCCAAGCTCGCCGGAGCCGCCCAGCGCCGCACGCATATCGGAATCCTTCATCAGGGAAGCATTGCCATGGCGGCGGCGCACGGGCTCGGCCGCGCCGCGCTGATCCATGCGCTGGAGCGCGCCTTTTCTGCGGCGTTCCAGGCGGAATATCTTCCGTTTGTCCCGGCGCCGGATTTTCTGGAGAAGGTTTCCGCGCTTGCGGAACGCAAATATTCCACCGACGCCTGGAACCATGACAAGATCGAGGCTCCGCAGTCATGAAGAACAATCCGGCCGCACTGCAGGAGCGGATCGGATACCGCTTCAAAAACGGGGACTTCCTCACCGAAGCCCTGATGCACCGCTCCTTTGCCGCCGAAAACAATCTCAAGTTCGACAACCAGCGTCTGGAATTCCTCGGCGACGCCGTCCTGCAGATCGCCATTTCCGTTGAAATCTTCCGGCGCTATCCGCATCTTCAGGAAGGCGACCTCACCAAGATCCGCAGCGCGCTCGCGAATCAGGATTCCCTGGCCGAAGTCGCACGCACCATCCGGCTCGGCGATGAAATCATGCTGGGACGCGGCGAGCTCGAAACCGGCGGCAGCACGCGGGATTCCACGCTTGCCGACGCCTTTGAGGCGCTCATGGGCGCGATCCTGATGGATTCGGACATCGTCACGGCGGGAGCCGTCACCATGCGTCTGATCGGAAACGACTTCCCGCATCCGGAACAGCTGATTGCCGACCAGAATCCCAAGGGCGCGCTTCAGGAATACTGTCAGCACCGCTTCGGTCACCAGCCCTGCTACCGGACTCTTTCCGTGAGCGGGCCCGATCACGATCCTGACTTTCGGGTCGAGGTCGAGATCAATTCGACCGTACTCGGAGTCGGCCACGCAAGCAAGCGGAAAAACGCCGAAATGGAAGCCGCCCGGAACGCACTTGACAACATCGCGTCCGGCCCGCTCGCCGGACTTGCCGAAAGTCTCACTGGAACAGAGGAGAAAACGCCGTGACTTCATCGTATTCGTTTCCCGGGAAGATCCTGTTCGGATGCGGTTCCTCAGGGGAACTGCCGATTCTTCTGCCCGAAAACCTTCCGGTTCTTGTCGTGCTCGGAAAAAGCGCGGCGGAAAACAAAGACGTCATGAAGACCGTTTCCCGAATCGGGCATGCCTCCGTGCACGTCGGCGTTCCCGCCGAACCGCCGCTGGAAAGCGTGGACCTCCTGATCGAAGAAGGCCGCAGAAACGGCGTGAAATGCGTCGCCGCGATCGGCGGCGGGAGCGTGATCGACGCCGCGAAGGCCGCCGCCGCGCTGATCCCCCTCGAAGGGAAGACCGCCGACTACTTCACCGGGGCGAAACAGATTCCCGGCAAGGGGCTTTTCTTCGCCGCACTGCCCACCACCGCCGGAACGGGCGCGGAATCCACCAACAACTCCGTGCTGACCGATCCCGCCACGCATGTGAAAAAGTCGCTGCGCCACGCTTCGATGAGGGCCGACCTTGCAATCGTCGACCCGCTGCTCACGCTGAGCTGTCCCGCCGCACTGACGGCCGCCAGCGGACTCGACGCGTTCGTTCAGGCGTTCGAGGCTTACACGAGCCCCCGCGCTTCCGAACTGACCCGCACCATGTCCGCACGCGCAGCCAAACTGATCCTTTCTTCGCTCGCGGCGGCCTGCCGCATCCCGGAAAACCTTGACGCGCGCACGGCCATGGCCGAAGGCTCCATGATTTCCGGACTCGGATTTTCCCAGTGCGGTCTTGGCGGAATCCACGGACTGGCGCATCCCATTGGCTCGCTTCTGCATGTGCCCCACGGACGCGCCTGCGCGATCCTGATGACATCCGTCATGGAATTCAATATGCCGGCCTGCGACAGAAAATATGCCGAGCTCGCACAGCTTTGCGGAGTCGGAAAAACCGCGGAAGACTTCGTCCGCGCGGCCGCTGAGCTCCGGAAACGGCTCGGCGTGCCGGAAGATTTTTCGGAATACGGGCTTTCCGAACGGCATTTTCCATTTATCCTTGCCAACTGCCGCAGTGCCAGCATGAAACAGAATCCGCGCCCCATGTCCGATTCCGAGGCCGGAGAAATCCTGAGGAAACTCGTCGGAAAGACATGAAGCTCTCCGGGACAATTCTTATGACTGCCGCTGCATGGCTGACGACGTTTTCCCCTCTGCCCGCCGAGGCTTCCGGGACAACGTATCCGCGGACCGCGGCGGAGCTGTCGCGTTCGCACAAGACGTCTTCGGGCAAGACTTCGGGCAAGACGACGCATTTGTATGCGGGGTCTTCCGGGAAAACGTCTTCCGGGACAACGTATCCGCGGACGTCTTCCGTGGGCAGAACTTCTTCCGGACGTTCCGTGCATTCGTCCGGCGCTGGCGCGGATTCGCAGCGCACCTCCTCTTTGCCGAAGAATCCGGTGTTTCAGGGACGCCAGTTCCGCGGCGTATGGGTCGCCACGGTCGAGAACATTGATTTTCCCGCCACCTATTCGAGCGAAACCTTCCAGCGGAACTATATCCAGCTGGTCGACAATCTCAAGTCGATCAACGCGACGGCGGTCATCTTCCAGGTGCGGCCGATGTGCGACGCGTTCTATCCCTCCTCGCTCAATTCCTATTCGCAGTTCATGACGGGCACGGC
Organism: uncultured Victivallales bacterium; assembly: GCA_964534535.1. Classification (GTDB taxonomy): domain Bacteria; phylum Verrucomicrobiota; class Lentisphaeria; order Victivallales; family UBA1829; genus CAZHPP01. The sequence continues at coordinate 3,351 of CAZHPP010000131.1, forward strand.
GGGCAGGGGATTCCGCGGATTCGATCCGCTCTCCTTCATGGTCACGGAAGCCCACCGGCGCGGGCTCGAATTCCATGCCTGGCTCAATCCGTACCGCGTGGCCAAGGGGCACCTTTCGAAAAAGGATTTCCTGCGTTCGCTCGACCGCGACCATTTCCTGCGGCACAACACGGACCTGATCCTGGAAACCCGCGGCGACGACGGGAAGACTCTGCTCTTCCTCGACCCCGGCAGCCCGAAAACCGTGAATTACCTTTCCGCCACCGTCGAAGAGATTGTCCGCAACTACAATGTGGACGCAATTCATATGGACGATTATTTTTATCCATATGAAGGCATTCAGAATCAGGACGCAGCCTCCTATCGGCGGTTCAATCCGCAGCGGAAGCCGCTGATCCAGTGGCGGCGGGACAATGTGGATTCGCTGGTCCAGAAGCTTTCGCAGACGATCCGGCGGGAAAACAGCCGGACGCACCGGCATATCCAGCTGGGGATCAGCCCGTTCGGAATCTGGGCCAACCGTTCGACCACGCCCGAGGGTTCTGCAACCAGGGGCTCGGAATCGCTGGTGAAGCAGTATGCGGACACCCGCAAATGGATCCGCGAGGGCTGGATCGACTACGTTGTCCCGCAGCTTTACTGGTCGTTCGACCATGAAAAGGCGCCCTATGCCGTCCTGGCGGAATGGTGGGCGCGCACGGTTTCCGGAACGCAGACGAAGCTTTACATCGGGCATTCGCCGGCGCGGTTCGGTTCGGGCGGAGCCTGGAACAATCCGGATGAGATTTACAATCAGATGCGCTTCAACAGCATGCACCCGGAAATTTCCGGTTCCGTGATGTTTTCCTATTCGAAGCTCATGAAGCCGGGCAATTCGGCCATGCGTTCCGGAGATGCAAAGATCATCCGGATCTGGCGCTCGCAGAAATAACAGTCCGCGTTATGCGCCCGGTTCCGGAACCGCGGCGTGCCGGGCGACCATTTTCCTGTAGAACTTCGGCGTCATGCCCGTGATTTTCCGGAACATGCGCGTGAAATAGTTGCTGTCGAGGAACCCGCTCTTGTAGGCGATTTCCGAAATGGAAAGGTTCTGTTCCGCCAGCAGACGGCATGCGTGGCTGATCCTCAGACGCAGGACGTACTGCATCGGCGTCTGGCCGGAGGATGCCTTGAACAGACGCAGAAATTTGCTGCGGGACATGTTGGCGGAGGCCGGCAGCATTTCGACGTCGACTTCGTCAAGATAATTCCGGTTCAGATGTTCCAGAACCCGCCGGATTCCGGAATCGAAAGCGTCGCTCCCGCTGCTTTCGGCATGGATCCGCATGAGTTTCGTCAGAATGACCATGAAGAGCCCCAGACGGCACATGCGGTAGCCCGGCTTGTCCTTGGATTCCTCCTCGAGCAGGGCCTGCAGGTAAGGCAGAAACTCCTGAAACGCGGCCTTTCCAAGGCGGAAATGGATGGGCGGGGAATTCGGAACCGGGTTGAAGATGTGTTCGAATTCGGGAACCCGGAAGACGTCGATCCGGGGCAGGGGAATGGCGTCCGGGGAATAGAGCAGGTTGCAGAGTTCCAGGTGTTCCTCCTGCTTTACGGCATACGTGTGCTTTGTGCCGATCGGAATGACGAAGATGTCGCCGGGCACGATGGCGACGGATTCGGTTTCCGAGCAGTGGGTTCCGCTGCCGCCGCAGATGACTGCGATCTCCACGCATTCGTGGGAGTGCAGCGGGATGGGGCGCTGGTTTTTCTCCATCTGGACGCGCAGCGCAAAGTCCGGCGTGCTCCGGAACAGCCAGTCGTTGCTCTTGAATCGCCTTCCGTCTTTATATTTCAGCAGGTCATTATCCATGACAGCGGCTCCTTTCCTGAAATATACGCATTCCCGGCGGAAAAGTCAATGACGGAAAGAAATTTTAATGCTGTTCTTTGGCATTTTTGTCAAGGCGTTCCGGAGCGATCCGGAGTATAATAATGGAAGAATGAGGAAAATTCCGGCAATCCGCCGGAGAAGGAGATAAAAATGCTGAAACGCGGTCTGAATTTTACTTTAATCGAGCTCCTGGTCGTCATTGCGATCATCGCGATCCTGGCCGGGATGCTTCTGCCTGCGCTGAACCAGGCCAGGGAAAAGGCGCGTTCCGCCAACTGTCTCGGCAACCTGAAGCAGATCGGACTGGGACTGGCGCAGTACGGTTCCGATTTCGATGACTGGAATATCGGCAACTACCGGCAGTACCTCAGCACCGCAAAAGTCGATTTCCCGGCCATGCTGTGTTCGAAGGCCGCAGCCGATGTGACGGTTCCCTTCGGCATGCTGGGATACATCAACTGGGAGTTCCCCGGCGCAAAACTTGCCGCTCCGAAAGGGGTGTTCCGCTGCCCGTCAGTCCATGACTCCCTTTATCAGCGCGGAGTCACCTACAACGTGAACTGGGGACTTTCCTATAACAGCTCGCCTACGACCGCGGTCCTTCCGCAGTGGGCATACGACAAAGATGCCGGGCTGTTCCGGCTCGGACGGATCAACAGCGGCTATTCCTTCAGCAGACTGGCGTTTTTCGGGGACGGTGTGAATTTTGGCGAGAACAGCTTCGTCCTCCGCCATTCCGACCGGGTCAACGTGCTGATGTGCGACTATCATGTGGAATCGATTGCCCGCACGCAGGTTCCTTATGCCGCAAGCGATTCCTACTGGACCGCGAAGGACGGCATGGCGCTGAAGTTCCGCATCAATTATTATCCGTGGGGCGGCCAGTCCCGCTGATGCCGGACAAGCGTTCCAATTCCATCGTCTGATACCTGAAAGGAGTCCTTATGTCCTTGAAATTTCTCCCAGCCGTTCTGGCTGCCTGTCTGACTGTCCTCTGTGCCGAAGAAACTGCCCCTGAAGTGAAAATTTTCCCGGACGACCTCAGCGCCGCGCAGTGGATCTGGCATTCCGGAGAGGGGAAACGCATCTTCTGCCGCATGAAAGTCCGGACGGAAGGCCCCGTGAAAAAGGCCGCCATGCGGTTCTTTGTGGAAAACGGGCTCAAGTTCTTCGTGAACGGTTCGCAGGTTTCCGGAACGGCAGCCGGATATGACTTCGCAAAGTTCCTGAAGCCGGGCGAAAACCTGATTGCGCTGGAGTCCCCGGACAGCCCGCAGCGGTTCGGAATCATCTTCCGCTGCGACCTCGTCTCTGAATCCGGCAGCACGGGCGAAATCGTCAGCTGCCGCAATGTGAAAGTTTCCGGTCAGGAAGCTCCCGGCTGGTTCCTTCCCGGCTTTGACGATTCCGGATGGACTCCCGCCGTTGAAAAGGGCTGCGCTGCCCTTTATCCGGGCGGAATCTTCACCAATCTCCGTCTCCGCAGATTCACGGAAGATCTGATCGGACGCTTTGCCTCGGAAAAAGAACAGGTGCGGTTCCGGGAATATTTCCGGAAGTCATATGAACTCGATCCCGCGCTTGCGGAGCGTTTCCGGAAGGATCCGCCCTGCCGAGCCTCGGTCGTCTGGAAGAACGGATATTCCTTCATCAACGTGAACGGAAAACTCTATTCCCCCGTCCTGCGGCTCAGTCTCCGCCCCGGAACGCTCCAGAGCGACGATTTCATATTCCGCATGAAGAATTCCTCCATGAAATTCTACCAGATCATGCTGGACACGGATTCCCTGTATACGCACGAGGACATGTGGCGCGGAACCGGAAACTATAATTTCCTCGGCATGGAATCCCGCGTCTCGCGTCTGCTGAAAATGAATCCGGACGCCTATGTTTTCATCGACCTTTATTTTGCACAGATGCGCAAATGGTGCGAACAGAACCCGGAGGAAACCATGCGCTATGCCTCCGGCGAAATCCAGGACGACTCGAAGATTTCCGGCGACGAGACGCGCGGACGCCATCTGCGCCCGACTCCGGCTTCCGAGGTCTTCCGCGCGGAAGTCGTCAGGGTTCTGACCGCAATGTGCAATGACATCAAAAAACAGCCGTGGGCGAACCGCATCGTCGGAATCCGCGGAAGTTTCGGCGTCACCGCGGAATGGATGTATTTCGGAAGCGCATGCGAAATGCCGGACACCAGCCGGCCCATGACAGAAAAATTCCGCGTCTTCCTGAAAAAACGCTACGGCACAGACTCCGCCCTTCAGGCCGCCTGGCATACTCCCGGAATCAAAATCTCGGAAGTCCTTCCCCCGGATGGAAAGGAACGCGCCGGCGCGGGCCTTTTCTTCCGCGATTCGTCCACAAAGGAACGGAAAGCCATGGATTTCTACGACTGCATGCACGAAACTCTCGCCGACCTGGCTCTCCTCATGGGAAAAACCGTCAAGGAGAATCTTCCGGGCAGGCTGTTCGGAACCTATGACGGCTATGAAGTCGGCAAACTTTATCCACCGGAAGGGGAACATGCGCTTACGGAAAAACTGCTGGCTTCGCCGTATATCGATTTCCTTTCCGCTCCCTATAATTATACTGCGGCGGTGCGGCGCGGCGGCGGAAGCGGACTTCCGGTCCATATTCCTTCGACATTCGAACGGTACCGCAAACTTTCGTTCCTGGAAGCGGACATCCGCACGCATCTCGCAAAGGGAGCGACGCCGATCAAAACGCTGACTCCCGCGGAAACCGATTCGGTCATCCGGCGCGATGTCTGCAATGCTCTTCTCAACCGAGCGGGAATCCAGTTCGCCCAGTTCGGCGGCACCTACGAACCCGACTGGTTCAATACCGAACAGATGCGCAGAACGCTGGATCAATGCATTAAAATTGACGGGTTCCTCCGGGAAAATACGGCGCCGCACAGCATCAGCGAAACCGCCGTCATTTACGATTCGACGGATTTCCGGCATCACGGATTCCCGACGCGTGTCCTCCCGTTCCTCCAGGAACTCAAGTTTTCCCAGCTGAACCAGATGTATTTCACGGGACACGTCTTCGACCTGATGAGCATGAACGATTTTCTTGAGTCGAAACGCAATTACAGGAATGTCGTTTTCCTGAATACCTTCACCGTCACGAAGGAACTGAACGCCAGACTTCAGAAGAAACTCCGCCGTCCGGGCGTTACGGCATTCTGGACCTATGCCCCCGGCCTGCTGACTGGAAACGGCTTTTCCGATGCCAATATGAAGGACGTGACCGGAATCGAACTCAAGACCGTCTGGAAGAAACTGCCGTATGACATGACGCTCGGCAATCAGGCGCGTATTTTCATCCCGGACGGCAGCAGAAAGCCATGGCTCCAGTCGCCGCGTGTGTTCTGCGCCGACCCCGAGCCCGAAGTCCTGGCCCGCTACAGCGACGACGGCACGCCCGCCGCCGTCCGCAAAAAACTTGCAGACGGTTCGACCTCCGTCTTCCTTGGAATCCCCGTGACGAGCACCGGGTTCTGGACCCAGCTGCTGAAAGACTGCGGCAGCCGCGCATGGACGAAGCAGGGGCAGATGGTCCGCGCCAATTCCTGTCTGATTCTGGTCCACAGCCGGACTTCCGGACTCCGGACTGTGACCCTGCCGGAGCCTGCCGCCGGAGTCGTGGACGTCTTCCGGAAAAAGCTGATCGGAGAGAATGTCCGCACCTTTTCCTTTGACGATCCTGAGAACACGACTTCGCTGTTCTATTATGGAAAAGACTGGCGGGAAATCCTTGCCGGGCTCAATGCGCACATCAGCGACTGAACTCGTTTTTTTATTCTTCTGGGTTAATACCTCGCCCCTTGGGGCGGCTTTCGATTTTT
>CAZHPP010000132.1:0-9055 GCA_964534535.1 uncultured Victivallales bacterium
TCGGAGACTACGCGGCAACCATGGCGAAAGCATGCGGCGACCGCGTAAAACATTATTTCCCCGTCAATGAACTTCTGGGCTGTACCGATCAAGGGTATGCCAACGGAGTCATTGCGCCGGGATTGAAAGTCGGGCGCAAACGCCGGAATCAGATCCGGCACAATATGCTTGTCGCCCACGGAATCGGACTTCAAGCGCTGCGTGCCGGTGCGGCGCAAGCAAAAGTAGGCATTGCGGAAAATCCGATTTTCACCATTCCCGTCCTGGATACGCCGGAACAGATAACGGCAGCGAAAAAAGCGTTTCGGAACGAGAATGCGCATTTTCTCACCGCGATCATGGAAGGAAAATATCCCGACCGTTATCTGGCCGCCGAAAAGGAAAATGCCCCGACAGTCGAAGAGGGAGATTTCCCGCTGATCAGCGCGCCGCTGGATTTTCTGGGACTGAACATCTATTATGGACGTTTTGTCCGGAATGCCCCGGAAACGGAAACCGGCTATAAAATCTATGCGGAATATCCCAACGATCCCAATATCCTTTTTCAGCCCGATGCGATGTACTGGGGATGCCGACTGGTTCAAGAACTCTGGAAACCGGCGGAAATCATCATTTCGGAAAACGGCGTGGCCGGAGACACGGAAAGGCCGGAAGAAGACGGGATGTGTTATGACCTGCAGCGGATCAAATATATGCGTCAGTATCTGACCAGCCTGAGACGCGCCGTGAAAGAGGGGATTCCGGTGACGGGGTACCTGCATTGGAGTCTGTTGGACAATTTGGAATGGAATTCGGGGTTCCGCCTCCGTTTCGGGTTGATCCATGTCAATTACAATACTTTGGAGCGACATCCCAAGCTCAGTTATCATTGGTATGCGCGTCTTATCAAAACCGGAGTGATCGGTTAACGGAAAGAAAGGCATCCTGACGAAAATGAGAACCTATGCGATTTCCATGGCATGCGTCGGTCAGTTTCTGACGGAACCGCTGGCTGACGCGTTCCGCCGTTCGAAATTCCGCAGCGTGGAACTCTCCTTTTATACTTGCGTGGAAAAGACGCAAGAAGCCCGGATCTCCGGAGAAATCACCCGGCGGCTGATTCGTGAAAAAATCATGATTCCGGCAAGTGTCCATTTGCCTTTTTACGGCGGTGGACTGTCCTGGGACCCGTCGGAACCGGAGGAAGACAAACGGCGGGAAACCGTCAGCCGTTTCATCCGTCTGATCCGGGAGAATGCGGATCTGATGGCGCCGCAAGTGACGCTGCACGCCAGCAACGAACCGCCTCCGGCGGAACATCCGCGCCGAATCGATCAGGTCTGCCGGACCCTGGAAGATCTGCAGGGGATTGCGGAGGAACTGGATTTTTCCATCAATGTGGAATTCCTGCCTCGGACCTGTGTCGGAAATTCCGTGGAGGAATTATGGGACATCACCTCGCGATTTGATCCCGCCCGGGTGGGAATCTGCCTGGATGTCAACCACATTATGAACCGCTGGCATGAACTGCCGGAAATCATCAAGACTCTGGCGCCGCGCATCCGAACCTTTCACCTCTGCGACTATGACGGAGTGGATGAAAACCACTGGATGCCCGGTGACGGAATCATTGATTGGAGAAAAGTGATGAAAAGCATAAAAGCCATTGAGCATGATGTGCTCCTGATCTTTGAAACCAAATATTTTCTGGACAAATGGGGCAATCGGGCAGCAGATCCGATTTTTGCACTTCGCCAAAACGAACACGCCTGTTACTTTTTGGAAAACTGCGATACGATCATACCCAGGCGCGAAGCCTTTGTCATTCCCGGGAATTCACAGCACCCGTGTAAAAGTTAAGATTTCATCTGACTGCGCTTCTCCAGAAAAACCGGACAAGGTGTAAACGGCTGTAAAGAAAACTCCGGGCGAAGTTTATTCCTGAGCTTGCAATTTTCGCAGCATGGTTTATAGTAATGCAAAGGTGTTTTCCCTGATCTTTTGAATAAAAGCAGTCCGGCCGAATGGCAGGATGCACAGAAAGGACAATAGATGTCTGCTCTTCAGGTATATACTGATGATGTTGCTGCGGGAAAACGCTGACAGACAAGAAAATAAAGCATCGTTTTCCCCTGATTACAGTGAAACAGAGTCATTTCGAATTTCATGAACGCATATCCATAACAACATAGAATTGACAATCGAACAGAGGAGATTCATCATGGCGAGAAGGCTTCCGATCTATTTGCTGCTGGACACATCCGGTTCCATGACGGGGGAACCGATTGCGGCTGTACAAAACGGTGTACAAATGGTGCTCAGCGCCCTGCAGAATGATCCGCAGGCGCTGGAAACAGCTTACCTGAGTGTAATTACCTTCGAATCGTCCGCCTCGCAGCTGATTCCTCTGACGGAACTGAGCCAATTTATTCCGCCGCAGCTTCATGCAGGCGGATGCACCGCGCTGGGAGAAGCCCTGAAACTGCTGTCGGATTGCGCGAACAAAGAGGTCGTCAAAAACACGCCCGATGCAAAAGGCGACTGGAAGCCGATGGTCTTCATTATGTCCGACGGTCAGGCCACGGACGACATTACCGCCCCCCTGGCTGAATTCAAGAAGAGAAAATGGGGAGTCGTTGTCGCCTGTGCCGCGGGGATCGGCGCGGATACCAAAGAACTCCAGTCCATTACGGAGAATGTAGTGCGCCTGGATACGGCCGACAGTGAATCCATCAAGGCATTCTTCAAATGGGTGTCCCAGTCTATCACCACCAATTCCAAGAGTGTCGGGGCGACGAACCAGGAAGTCTCAAAATTGGATCAGCTGCCTCCGCCTCCGCCTGAGATCACCATTCTGTAATCCATTCAGCAGATGAGAAAATCACTGTGAATGAAATAGAAGCCAAAGGTGATGCTTCGTCAGACGGTGTGAAGCAGGACGTGAATCCTGCTGCGGTTCCTGAAACTTCCGGAAAGAAGGATGCAGGCATTCCGTCTGCCGCCGCAACCGAGTCTGTGCCAGTTCGGGAACCTTCCGCTGTGCCGGAAGCCGGGACTGCCGTTTCCGCGGCTGCGAATACGGCCTCCCGTGCGGCCTCTGACGGGGTCTCGGTTCCACAGAAGCCGCAGGCTGTTCCGGGCATGAACGGCACTCCGCAGGCGGGAATTCCCTGCGGCCGGCAGTTCTGTTCCAGAATCATGGCCGTGCATTTCCCCAACGGGATAGCGGGAACTCCCTATCGGCATGAAATCATGCTGAACAGCCTGATGCCCGACGATCCGGAGTCTGAAATCAAGGATGCCGGGCTCAGCAGCCGCGATATGGGACTGACGGTCGTATGCGAAAACGGCAAGATCGTCCTGAGCGGCGTTCCAAAGGAAAAAGGTTCTCTGCTGGTCTGGCTGGAATGCAGGGTCCGCGGCGCAATCATTCTCCGAGAAGAATTTCCGCCGATCACCATATTTCCGAATCCGAAAACGCTATGGAAAAATCTTCCTCCTGATGCGTCGGCGCCGTATCAGGTCCCCAATGAAAAATCGTGCTCTCGCTTCGATATTTCCGGCAGGGGAATCGTCGCGGCCAGCAAACGCGGGCGCTCCCATGCGCACGACGGAAGATTCCGCGACGATGATTTCAGTTTCGACTGGCTGCCGGAGACCGGCTGGCTGATCGTCGCTGTTTCCGACGGCGCCGGATCGGCAGAATTTTCGCGGGAGGGGGCCCGTGTGGCCTGTGCCACGTTTGTCGATGAATTGACGGTAAAGCTGTCGTCTTCGGAAACGAACCGGAAACTGGAAGCCATTCCGGAAAAGCGCGGGCAGGAACAGGCGCTTGAGCGTCTCCTCCTGGGAACGGCACATCAGGCAGCTGAAAACATCCAGGAAGTGGCAAAGGCCAAGTGGTATCCGGCAAAAAAATTCTCTGCCACATTCCTGGGATATATTGCCAGAAAAATGAAGGATGAATGGCTGATCGTTTCCGTCGGGATCGGTGACGGAGCCATCGGTCTGGTCGATTCGGAGGGGAATCTTTTTCTTCTGAACGAGCCTGACGGCGGCGAATATGTGGGACAGACCCGTTTCCTGACCACTCCGGAAGTATGGCAGGATTCCCACAGACGCACGTTCAGCGTGCGCGTCCCTGACTTCAAATATCTTTGTTCCATGACGGACGGCGTGAGCGATCCGAAGTTTGAAACGGACAACAATCTGAAGGATCCCGGCAAATGGAAAGCCCTGTGGGACGATCTCTGTCATTCGTCTGATGCGCCGATTCATTTTGAACGGCGGGACAAAACACTGGAAGCTGAATTGCTTGCATGGCTTGATTTCTGGTCGAGGGGCAATCACGACGACCGTACGCTGACGATTCTGTATTAAGGAGAACTGAATATATGGTAAAAGACATCAGGAAAATCAATGCGCTGGATGGTTCTCCCGTGGAATTCGTTGTCAAAAGCGATCCGCCGACAGGGGCGATGAAGTTCGTCTACTTTTCCCCGCAGAAGGATTATGTCGTCGCGTTTTTCAAGAATCCGCAGAATGCCCAGCAGCGGGCCAGACTCGAAAGCATTGTGGGAAAGTACCGTCAGGACATCATGACCCAGGTAGGCGGCGATTACTGGCGGCAGCTGTTCTGCTGGCCTGAAAAGCTGGTGGAATGGGAAGGCAAACTGGGGGTTGTGGTGCCGGCTTACGCGCAGGACTTCTTCTTCCAGAAGGACCCGAAGCGCATCCATCTGGAAAAAGAAGGAAAATGGTTTGCATCGGCCAAACTTCTGCAGCAGGTGGCGGCCGCGGAACGCGGAAACTTTTTCAATTTTCTGCGCGTCAGCCTGAAACTTGCCCAGGCCGTGCGGCGGATGCATGCCGCCGGGCTTGCCCATTCCGATCTTTCCTACAAGAATGTCCTGATCGATCCGTGCGGCGGCAAGGCATGCGTGATCGACGTCGACGGTCTTGTCGTTCCCGGAAAATATCCTCCGGACGTGATCGGGACTCCGGACTTCATCGCTCCGGAAGTCATTAATACCCAGAACCAGCCGCAGGACAAAAGGATTTTCCCCTCCCAGACCACGGACCGGCATGCGCTGGCCGTGCTGATCTACATGTATCTGCTGCATCGGCATCCGCTTCGCGGAGGGCGTTTCTTCGGACCGGACGTTGACGACGAGGAAACGCTGCTGATGGGGTCTTCTCCGCTTTTCATCGAGCATCCGACCGATCGGCAGAACAGGAACATGAAGCGCGAATACGGGCAGGACGATTACAGCAAATCTCTTCCGTGGGCGGACCTTGACAATTTCCCGGCGCAGCGCATCTGCGGTCCGTATCTGTGGAAACTTTTTCAGCAGGCGTTTATCGACGGACTTATGGAACCGATGAGGCGTCCCATTGCCAATGACTGGGAAACCGCCCTGGTCCATACCTCGGACATGATCCTGCGCTGTCCGAATCCGAAATGCCCGCAGCAGTTTTTCGTCTTTGACAATTCCAGACATCCGAAATGCCCGTTCTGCGGAACTCCGTACAGGGATCAGCTTCCGGTGCTGAATTTCTATGTCAGGCAGAAGGACGCATATCAGGCCGACGGTTCCCGGCTGATGGTCTGGGCAGGACAGTCTCTGTTCAAGTGGCACGTCTATAAAAATATTTTCCCCAATGAGAAATTGAATCCGGAAGACAAACCGAGGGTCGGATATTTTCAGCTGTTTCAGGGACACTGGATTCTGTGCAACGAAAAAATCACCGACATGTTCGAAATTCTCAAGGACGGCTCCAAACGGCAGATTGCTCCCGGCGCTTTCGTTGTCCTGTCTGACATGACCCAGATTCTATTGTCGGCCGGAGAGAATGGACGGCTTGCCGTCGTTCAGCTTGCCGGCGGAAGGTAAGGAGTTCATCATGCGAAGACTTCCGATTTTTCTGGTGATCGATGTTTCCGAATCCATGGCGGGAAACCCGATCGAAAATGTCAGAAAGGGGATTCATGACCTGACGGATGCGCTGATGACAGATCCGTATGCAATGGAGACCGCATATCTTTCCGTCATCACGTTCGCAGGAAGGGCCCGGGTGGTGACGCCGCTGACTTATCTGCTCAGTTTTACGCAGCCGGAACTCTCCATCGGCGCCGGAACGTCGCTTTCCGCCGCGCTGGACACATTAATGGCGGAGATCGACAAAAACGTGAAGAAGAATACTCCAGAATGCAAGGGCGACTGGCGTCCGCTGGTGTTCCTTCTGACGGACGGCGCGCCCAACGACCGGTATCAGGACGCGGTTAAAAGATGGCGCCAGAAATATGACGGCAAGATTTCGATCATCGCCGTTCTGATGGGGACGGATTCCGACGCTTCGGCATTGAGGAGCCTGACGGAAAGCATTCTCGTATTCAAGGACACATCGGCAGAATCGTACAAGGCCTTTTTCAAGTGGGTTTCCACCTCGATTCAGACCAGCAGCAAGGCGATCGGCGAAACGGGGAACCAGATGCTTCCCGAAAAACTCGCCCGAGACATGGAAAAGGATCTTCTCGCGGAAAAGCTTCCGGACAAGAACTCCGTGGAATATTTCGTCATTCCGGCGCGGTGTTCCAGAACGGGGAAACTGTATCTGCTCCGCGCCGTGCGCCGCGCTCCTTCGGAAGAATATCTTTTTGACGGCGCATATAAAGTCGATGAGTCCTATCTTGAGATGTCGGCAGTCGATGAGTCCTATCTTGAGATATCGGTGCAGGACGGCGAAGCAGGCCTTTTGGTCCCGGCATCGCAGATCTACGGTTCCCTGCCGCCATGCCCCTGGTGCGGGAATCCGGGACACGGACAGGCACGCTGCGGAAAATTCCACTGCATTCCTGCCAATGCCGGAGCTGTGAAATGTCCCTGGTGCGGAGACGTCGATGCGTTCGGCGGTCCCCTGAAATCCATTCACGGAGGGCGTGACTGATGGGATTCCGTTTTTGCAGAAGAGTCAGGCTCTTTCCCGGAGTCTCCATGAATTTCGGGAAGACCGGAACGTCCTTTTCCATCGGCCCCAGGGGCATGAAGACGACCATCAGCCCGACAAAGGGCATCCGTCAGTCGTTCGGCATTCCCGGAACCGGGCTGAGCTATCAGACTCCGTATCGGAAATGGGGGGATTCCGGCGCTTCTCCGGCGTCTTCCCGCAGCGTGCCTTCCCCCGCGGAACAGCGGCAGGCCGTCAGACAAAGCGATTATCAGAAGCTGAACCTCGGTTTCTTTGCAAAGCTGACCCTTTCGAGCGAGGAAAAATTTCTGGTCAGCGGAATCCAGTCCTATCTTGCCGGGGATGCTGCTGCGGCGGAAGCCTTCCTGAAACAGGCCGCCTGTTATGCCGATGCCCTCTTTACGCTCGGATTCATCGACCTGAACAGCGGACGTTTCGACGAGGCGGGGAAAATGTTCGAGCAGGCGGAGAAGAATCCGATGCAGATCGGTGCGTTCTACCGGAAATATCAGCTTTCCATGACCCTGACTCTGAGCATTTCTCCGTTCCTGACAGTCGAACTGCCGCCCGATGTGCTGACATCCATTCTGGGACACGTCGAGGCATTGCAGCAGCAGAAAAAGATTATGGAGGCATGCAATCTGCTGCTTTCGCTTTACAGACAGAATCCGCAGAACATTCCAGTCCTTGTTTCCCTTGCGGAACTCGTTCTGGAATCGTCTCCCCGCGATGTGCCGTGGATGAACGCCATCGTGAACATGACGAAGAACATCGGGAACGAATCGTATCCGCACGCGGTCCTGCTGATGTACAAAGCCGAGGCATTCGACAACCTCGGAATGTTCGATGCGGCAATCGCCGTGCTGACTGCCGCGCTTCAAAAAAAGGCCGGGCGGCCGCCGGAACTTCTGATGGAGCTTCAATATCAGCGCGGCGCTCTTTATGCGAAAACCGGCAGAAAAGCACAGGCAGTGAGGGACCTCAGCGCCGTTTTCGCCCGGGATCCCGATTATGCCGACGTCCGCAAACTTCTTTCAGCACTTTCGTGATGAAGCCATATTATGAATACAACTGATCCCGATGCAATGTTCAACAGGGCGGTCGCACTCTATAAAAAAGGCAATCTTCCGCAATGCTGCAGGCTCCTGATCGCCGCGAGGGAAATGGATTGCGCCCCCGCAAAACGCTTTCTCGGGGAACTGGCAGACAGTCCCGACCCCGCGGTCAGGGCGATTGTGGAACAGGCGTTCTGGAAATCCAAAAATCCAGGCGGAAGCTCCGTTCAGGAAGAGAATTCCAGGGAAAACGTCGAAGAAACGGATGTCCCGGCAGATCCGGAAAAAGAACAATGGCGGAAACTGCAAAAAAAGGCGGACAGCGGCAACCAGCGCGCTCAATATGAATTCGGCCGAATGTGTCTTGAATCGGGAAACCGTCTGCTCGCCAAAGAATATCTTGGCAAAGCCTCGGAACAGGGGCACATCCAGGCGGGGGAACTCCTCCGAAAAGAGTTCCCGGAGGAGGACAGAACACCGAAGGATAAGGCGCAGGTCTCGGGGTTCAGAATGTTTCTGAGCGTCACCGGTATCTGTCTCTCGCTCATATTTCCTATCGTCCTTGGATTTTATTATGGGCGCTGGTGGGGCGGACTGCTGAGCCTGGGCCTGATCATAACAAGCTTTGTCCTTCTGGCTTGTGAACGCATGTACCTGTCAGCCGCCTCTTTTTTCCTTGGGCTGCCGATACTGCTGTATTTTTACGGAGGATGGCACGGCGTCTGGCTTGTGGCCGCTTCGAATCTGATCTTTATGATCAGCTGCGGCATAGGGAATCCTGACGGGAAGACGGCCAAATGACGGCACTGCAGCAGCTGGATCTTGCAAAGGTCAGTTATCAGAACCGGAACTACGGAGAGTGTCTGAGCTATCTGTATCTGGCGAAGAACAGCGGCCTGACGGAAGCGAAGCTTTATTTTGCCCGTCTTCTCGATACCGACGAACGGTTCCGGGAGGCCGTCGATCAGAATTATTATCTGAATCGGTCAAAGATCAATGTTCCTGCGGATGCCGCAGCCGTGCCGGATGACAGTCTGAGCGCAGGCAGACTG
>CAZHPP010000133.1:0-9040 GCA_964534535.1 uncultured Victivallales bacterium
CAGGTAAGAAGATGAATACCTCATTCCTTGGATTTCTTATGGCGGTCGTGGCATTTTCGGTCACCGCTGCGCCGATGGAACTGCTCTCCAACCGTGATTTTTCCGCCCAGACCGACAAGGGATGGAAAATCAACAACGCCGGGAATTTCACCGTCAAAGGCGCAACCGCCAAGTTCGTTTACGTCCCCCACTCATGGGGCAACAACATGCTGTACTCCGACCGCAACGCCGTCGGAGTGAAAATCCCCGGGCAGCCCACTGTCGGCGGCGGGACCTACCGCATGTCCGTGCGTGCCAAGGGCAAAGGCCACTTTCAGCTCGCGCTCATGGTGCAGTACAAGGAGAACAACCAGTGGAAATTCATCCGCACGGTTTCATCAAAACCCTTCATCCCCACCGCCGAATCTTCCACTTTCGAGTGGAAATACACGGTCGCGGACGCAAAAGCGACCATGGCGCAATTCTCCATCATCCTGTGGCCAGACAGTGTGCTGGAATTTGGAAATCCCTCGATGACCTTCGACCCCGATGAAAATCCTTCGATCGCCAATCCCGGATTCAACCTGCCCAGGCCGCCGGACGGCAAAGTGAGCCAGCCGGTGTTTCAGCTGCCGTTTGCCGCGTCCGCACCGGTGGCAGACGGCATCATTGCGCCGGATGAATACCGTGCCGGCATTCGTCTCAAAGGCGTGTTTCCCTATGGCTCTCCGATTCTGCTCCCCTCCGACGACGAAGTGTCGCTGGCTTCCGACGGCAAAACCCTGTTCGTCGCCGTCAAAAGTCCCGTTTCCTCCGAAGGTTTGCTCAGCGTCGCCGATGCCGGGAAAAACACCCCATTCGACGCGGTGGAAATCCTCGTCCATCCCGGCACGCCGGACAACCCCGCCCGCACGGTTTACCATCTGGTGCTGGATTCCCGCGGCAAAGCAATGTCCTTTCAGCATGACTGGCGCAAGGTGACCCGTTCCCCGTGGACGGTTCCCGGAGTAAAAGTGGCCGGGCGCGTGGAGAATGGTGTCTGGGTGCTGGAAGCGGCGCTGCCGCTCCATGACATGCAAATCACGCCCGACATACTGTCCCGGGGCATCGGCGTGCGCGTCTGCCGCGACTTTTCCAATCTCGCCTCCGGTGCGCGCCAGTCGCAAATCAACTTCGAGCCGATCGACGGCACCTATGAAAATCCGCGCACCATACCGGTTTTCCGCTGGACCAGCGATGCAGTGGCCGTGACGGAACTGCCGGCAGCGGATCGCAAAGCCCCGGAAATCGGCGCGCAGGTGCTGAATCCTTCTTCCTCGCAACCCCGTGAAGTGAAAGTAAGTCTGTTCATCCGTCCGCAGTTTTCACAGCCGTCGCGCAGTGAAAAAACGCTGAAACTCTCTCCGGGGGAGCAGGCGGTGTTTTCGCTGCGCTCGGTGGCTCCGCCGGACGAACTGTGTTTTGGCCGGATTCAGGTGAGTTCGGCGGACGGCAAGGCAACCTGTTTCGAGCGTGAATTTTACTTTCGCGCGGTCCCTCCCGGCAAGTTGTTCCGACTGCGCAATGAGAGCGGTGCAAAATTGCACATCGGCTATTTTCCCTCCTCCGATCAACTGGCCGCCGAAATTGATTTCGCCGCCGCGCAGCCCGCGTCCGCCGTCAAGACCATCAAGCATGTGACGCTCCGACTGACCGGTCGAGACGGCAAAACAATCTCTAAAACCGTCGCGCCGGTGGTTTCCTATGCGCTTGCCCGCTTGGACAACTGGAAAATTCCGGTTTTGCCCGAGGGCGAATATCAGATTACGGCCTCATTCGGCGATTCCGGAATTCCGAAAATCACCGAGTCGTTCAGCGAGAAGAAATTCGAGTGGGAAAACAACCGCATCGGCATGAGCGATATTCTGCTGCCCGGATTCGCGCCGATCAAGCTCGAAAACAACCTCTTTGAAACCGTGCTGCGCAAACATGCCTTCAACAAGCTCGGTTTGTTCGACAGCGTGAAAGCCCGCGATCACGAACTCTTCGCCGCGCCGATGACGATTCATTACTCCGCCGGCGGCAAATCCGGCGTTGCGCGCGGTTTGTCGCTCGACTGGAAAAAAATCACGCCGACACGCATTGAAGGCGAAGGCTCCATTGCTCTCGGCAGCCTCACAGCGCGCTACCGCGTGACCGGCGAATACGACGGTTTTGTGACTTGGGAATTTTTCTATCCCAAGGGCAAAATCGATACGCTGCGTTTGGAAATTCCCATCCGCGCCTCCGAAGCGCGCCTGATGCATCCGCTGACCGATGCGCTGCGCGGACAGTATTCCGGCCTGATTCCCGCGGGAAACGGCGTGGTATGGCGCGGCAGCACCAATTTCCGCCGGGAAATTCCGGCTCCCTTCGTACCGTATTTCTGGCTCGGCGGTGTGGAACGCGGCTTCGCGGTCGGAGCGTCCTCCGACCGGAACTTCTCGGTGGCTCCCGGTGCGGAGACGCAGGAACTCCGTCGCTCCGGCGACCAGGTGATCTTGGTATGTCACCTCGCCTCCGCGCCGATAACCGGCGACAGTAAAAAAAGTATCAAACTTCACTTTCAGGCTACGCCGATCAAGGAACGTCCGGCGGACTTCCGCAAATACACATTCGGTGTCGACGAGTTCATCGTCGGCAAAAAATACAATATGCCGCTTCTGGGGCAGAGCCGTTACTGGGGAGCGGAAACCAGCTGTCAGGACGTGTTCCCGCGCGACCGAGACATGTCAGTGCTCGCCAAATTCAGAGAGGCGCGCGACACCGGAAAAATCGACTACGCATTCTTTGAAACCTGGCTCAAGAATTACACCCGAATGTACGCCTCCGCCGCCGATCCGGTGGAGCTGGAAAAGATGAAAAAACGGTTTCGCACCGACCTGCTGAACTATCCACTGCCGATGCTCGCGTCGCTGAAACCGCAGAACATCATGTTTTACACCAACGGCCGTGGCGTCCGGCTGGACACGCCGGAGGGCAAAACCTTCCTCAACGACTGGTGCCGTGTGCGGTTTCCGAAACGCGAGTGGAGCTATGCGTCCGGCGACAGTTACATTCTTGACCCGGTCGCCGACTACCGCGATTTCGCGGCATGGTATCTGGAAAAAATGTCGAAGGAATTTCTCGACATCGTATACATCGACGATATATTTCTCTCCCCGAATTTCAATATGGAATCTTCCGACGCATGGCGCGACGCCAAAGGCGTCATCCATCCAGACTGCGGATTGCTCAACATGCGCGAACTCGTCCGCCGTTCATCGATGCTTATTCATGAACAGAACCGGCCGGTTCTGACCATGGTGCACATGACCGACACAGCGGTGATGCCGATTTTGAGCTTTGCGTACACGCAGTTCTGCTGGGAGTTCGGCGACAGCGCAATACCCTATCAGGAGCGCACCACCCGCGAGAGCATTCAGACCGTGGATATCGGTTTGCAGGCCGGCACGATCTCCTTCGGCATGATTATGCCGGGACGCTGTACCCTGGAGGAAAAGGCGTGGATCGAACGCACCGCCATCGGTGTGGCGCTTTCGCACGACATCAAATTGTACACCTATTCACCGCTGTACAAAAAAATGCTGCAAACGCTGTTCGCCTTCGGTTATGGCGAGTCCGACGTGCCGGTTTACGCCTATTATCAGGAGGCTTATCCGGTCAAAATCGAGGGCATCGAAAGTTCCTCCATCGCCGTGCGCAAAGGCAAGGAACTGCTGGTGCTTGTCTGCGATTGGAAAGACGGCGGTACGGTTTCCATAACCCCCGATGCCTCCCTCGGTTTGGGCAAAATCGCTTCGGCGATTGATCTCGAAACCGGCAAATCTCCGGAAATCCGCAACGGGAAAACCGTGGTATTTCCGATCCGGCAATATGATTTCGCAATTCTTAAAATCTCCGGTAAATAACTATGAACACCTTTCCCAAAACGCCGTGCTTGCGCATCTGGCGCTCGTATAAAAGTTTCTTCGGCTATCATGTCCATTTCCCGAACGATCTCGACGACGAAACCATTACCGCGATCAACACGTATTCCGATGACGAACTCCGACGCATCGCTGGACTCGGCTTCAACGCCATCTGGGTGCACGGACAGCTTCACCACCTGATCCGCCATCCGCGTTATCCCGAATTCGGCGTCCGCGGCGAACGGCATATCGACGCACTGAAAACCCTCATCGGACGCGCCGCGCGACATGGGCTCAAAATTTTTCTCTACATTCAGCCGCCGCGCGCGATCGCCGCTGACGACCCATTCTGGCTCGCCCATGCCGAAGACGGCGGCATGACCGTGGAAACAATTGCGGACAATTCCGAAGAGATTTTTCACGAACGGTCGCTCTGCACCAGCCTCGCCCCTGTGCGGGATTACATCCGGGACAGCTTCGCAGCATTGGCGGAGCTGCTGCCGGAACTGGGCGGACTGATCGTCATTTCCGCCTCCGAATATCCCGCGCACTGTTACAGCCGCCGCAACTGCCGCCCCGGTGTGAAAGTCCAACGGCGTCTGATCATGGATCAGGTTCCCACCGAGTGCCCCCGCTGCGGACTGCGCGCGCCGGAGGAGGTGGTTTCCGAGCTGCTGCAAACCATCCGCGACGGTGTGCGCCGCGTTTCCGCAGAGCTGCCGGTGATTTTCTGGGACTGGGGATGGTCGATGTACTGCGATCCGCCTTACGAAACGATTCTCAAAACGTTTCCGGCCGACTGCATTCTGATGAGCGACTTTGAGCGCGGCGGAATGCGCGCCGACGGAACCTACATCGACGAATATTCGCTCGGTTACGCGGGGCCGTCGGAAACCTTTTCCAGTGTCGCGTCGCTGGCCGGCGCCCGCGGCATCCGGGTCATGGCAAAATTGCAGCTCGGCACCACGCACGAACTGGCCACAGTGCGTTCGCTTCCCATTATGCCGTCGATATACCGGAAGGCCGCGTTTGTACGCGATTCTCATCTCCCGGGATTCATGGGCTGCTGGAACTTTGGAAATCTGCCCTCCTCCAATCCGGAGGCCTTCAATTTCTTTCTGCAGTACGATCCGGAGCTCGGCGAAGACGCTGCGATGACCGCCTTCGCACGGAAAAAATTTCCCGGAACCGATGAAACGGAAACCGTCTCGGCATGGAAACTTTTTGCCGAATCCATGGAATTTTACCCGTTCAGCGTCCCCTTCCTTTACGCGTCCCCGCTGAACTACACGCTCGGGCTGATTCCGAAGACAGGACCGCTCGACGGAAAATCCGCCGGACGCTCCTGGCTTCCCGACGAACGCGGAGATTCCCTGGAAGAGTGCATCACAAAAGAATTTCCGCTCGACAACATCATCGAACGTCTGCACAGGATGAGCGGACTGTGGAGCCGCGGACTGGAACACCTTGCCGCCGGCGCGGGAAAAGGGACTCCCGACTATGCAAATGCGGCCATCTGCGGAGCCGTCTGGCGCTCCGGGAGAAACACGTTCAGGATCTACCGTCTCCGGAAAGACTGGAACGAATCACGGCTTCCGCTGTTCCGGAAGATCGTTTCGGATGAACTTTCGCTCTGCCGCGATGTGCTGCCATACGTCGAGTCCGACCCATGTCAGGGACGCCACATCGAAGGCAATTTCACGGGATTCAGCGCCGGAATCCTGAAAACGAAGATCGCCGCGCTGGAACGGATGCTCCGCTCAGTCTGAAGGAACATTTTCCGCACCGCCTGCAACAAAAAAAGCCGCCCCGGTCTTCCGGGACGGCTTTTCCATCATGATGTCGGTTGGAAGAAAGAGTTATCTTCTTCCGGTCGAGAAAATGTTCGAATACTGCTTGGCCATCTGCTCGACGTTTTCAGGAGTCACGAGAAGATATCTGGCCTTGAAGGCATCCTCGAGATTCTTCGGGGAGAGCTTCTCATAATCTTCCTGCTTGAGGTCGGGACGGAGAACGACGGCCGCGGCAACAATGCCCTTCTTGATTTCAGCGGCGAGATAGTGCACGTCAGCATTGAAGAGCGCGATTTTCGGGCCCTTGCTCTGATTCCAGATGGAGAGTCTGCCGGTCTCGGCAGGATCAAACGGAAGGTTGATCGTGAAGACGAACAGCTTGACATCCGGTTTCTCTTTGAAGAGCTGATTGAAATATTTTGCGGAGGAGGACTCTTCCATCATGGGGCCCATTTCCGGATTCGGCGTATACGGAAGTCCGCCGATTTCGACGTTGGAGCCGCCGATGTATTTTTGCAGGAGATCGGGAGTGGGATTGTCATTTTTGCTCTTGGCCCAGTCATTTCCGCCGGGAGCAACGATGAAGATCTTTTCATTGGCATATTTCTTGCCGATGAACTCACCGAGGGCTTTCGCGGCAGATTCGTTGAAGCGCGCGTAGCTTTCCTTCTGGAGAGTGACTTCACGAGTGTCTCCGCCGAAGGCGCCCTGATCGACCATGAACTTGATTGCGCATCCGAAAACAATGATCAGGCAGAGAATTGCCAGAACCTTTGCATTCGGATTGGTCTTCTGGATCTTCGCGCAAACAATCATTCCGATGAAGGCGACGATCATGATGATGACGGTTAAAGCTCCCATTTCTTCCTCCTGATATTGGTTTTGAGTGAAAGGATGCCGTTCGTTAAAGAATATAACACTTCGGAACGAGAAGTCAAATCGGGAAAAGGCTAAAAGCCGTAAAAAAAGAAGATATTTTCGTCTTCAAGCCATGTGAGAAATGATTTTCCGACCGCTTTCTCAAAAAAAACAGGCACTTTCCCCAGAGGCTCGCGGAGAAGCTGCCGGCGGAACGAATCCACCCACAGATTCTCCCCTTCCTCCGCTCCGTATTCCTGCCGGACCAGTCCGCTCTCCGGCGGAGTCCGCGGCGCAAACCACGCGCTGTTCCGGACCCATTTCGATGTCCCGTCAAACACCGCAAACTTGGAAGTTCCCCCAAGAATCTGGCGTCTGCGGCGCGGCCATTCCGCAGCCAGACTTTCTTCCGCCTTCCGCGCCGCGCGCCGGAGCGCAAACAGAGCCTGTCCGTAATTTCCGCCGAACAGTCCCGCTTGCGAAAGCGCTTCCGCAAGCTCTCCCGGATCAAACTGCGGGCGCATCATCAGCGGACACGAAAGCATGTGTTCCGGATCGGGCCGGAACAGGGTCCGCCTGACTCCGAACGGGTCCACCAGCGCAAGACTGAAATTTTCCCTGTCGATCATGATGTTCCCCGCGTGAAGGTCGGGATGGAACAGGCGGTTTTCCACAAGGGCTCTCAGCAGAAGGCAGACGTTCTTCAATGCGGTTTTCCTGCTTTCCGGCGAGGAAAAACCGTACCAGAATTCCGCGAACGGAAGAAAGGTTTCCGGAAGTGCCTCCGAGGTTATGGAACATCCGGAAAAGTCATAATTCCAGGATTCACAGCGGACGCACGGAATCCCGCATTTTTCCAGCAGACGGGCGGAATGAAATTCGGAACGGGCGCGCGGAAAAAGGAGATTCTGAATCCGCTCGCCGAACGTCCGCGCAAACGTATATTTGAGATAGGAAGCATGGCCGTTCCCTTCCGCGGGGAAGCGGAAAACGGCGCGCCGGTCGTTCCGCTTGACGATATTGTCATGGAACTGTTCAAGAACGGCGGCAGGTTCCGTCCTGCGGAAGGAAAAGCCGGATTTCATTTTTCCCCGCTGACGGTCTGGACTTCACGATAGAAATTCAGGGCTTCTTCGGAGCGGGAGAGCAGCGGGCTGGCGATCTTTCTGCGGAGTTCCACAACGTTTGCCTGCACCGCGACGGACTGCGGAATCTTTCCGGAAAAATAACGGCACCTGGCGGTAAGCTCCATGCAGTCGGCCCTGAGGGAATCGGCGTCCTTCATGGCGGAAATCTGCTGTTCCGCTTTCGCGAGAAGGGTTCCGATCTCGCGCAGAGGCATGTGGTTCACGGGAGAACGCTCCAGGAGCCACGCGGCCAGATTGACGCGGTCGCGGGCGCTTTCCGCCCCGGCCGCGGCATTCAGCGCCGCGCGTTTCCAGAGCGCGGCATTGCCGGACCGCGCCAGATTGTCCAGCAGAAGGAACTGAAGTTTGGCATGATAGCCTTTCACCGCGGCGATCTGCTTCTGCAGGAAGGCGGCGGCATCCGCGCTCCGGCCCTTCATGTCGAAGGCATAGAGCTTCGTCTGGATGGCGATCATGTCGGCGGGGTCAAGCGCAAGAGCCTTGTCGGCGGACTGGGCGGCAACGTCCGGGAGTCCGGCCTGAAGCGCCGCAAGCATGTCGCGGCGGTATTCAAACATCTTTGCAAAATTCGGACCGGTGTGCTTTCCCGCAATCACGGAATCGGCAACATATTCAATGTCGACCGGCGAACCGCTCCAGACGATCGCGCCGTCCAGCCCGACAAAGCTGAAGGGCAGAGACGCAATCGCAAAGTTGTTGAACGTGGCATTCTTCCGGTCGGAGCCGACGGCCAGCGCATAGGGCACGGGCGACGCATTCAGGATTCCCCTGAGTTTCGCCTCGTCATTGCGGTCAACGGTGCGGAACCGGACGGCGAAGCCCGGGACGGATTTGTATTTCTCCTCCAGGGTTTCGACCATGCGGAACACCTGCGCCGAATTGCGCATGGAAGCATCGGTGAATACGATGATTTCAATCCGTCTGAGGCTGGGCGCGGCGGGAGGCATCGCCTTCGGGGCGCGGATCCAGTCGGCCTCGACGTCCGGGAGTCTCGCACCCGGCGAAACGGAAATCTGGGCGCAGAGCGGCAGGGCCGCAAGCGTCAGGGCGGACATCACGAAAAGAATCATCGTCTTCTTCATTGCATCACCTTGTTTCGTAGGCGTAGGCGGCGCGGAAGATTCTCTCTTCGCACAGCGCCGGCGCCATCAGCTGCATGCCGAGCGGAAGGCCGGTCGCGGGATCGGTTCCGGAGGGCACGCTCATGCCGCAGTTGCCGCAGAGGTTCAGGGACGTGGTGAACACGTCGTTCAGATACATCTGCAGGGGATCGGACTTTTCTCCGAACCTGAAGGCCGGAGCGGGCGTCACTGGCGTCAGCATCAGGTCGCAT
>CAZHPP010000134.1:0-9031 GCA_964534535.1 uncultured Victivallales bacterium
GCCCTGCTGCTCCTGCTCCCGGAACGGCGCGGACACGAATACCCGGAGCGTTCCGGGAAACTGGAAATTCCGGTCGTCTGGCGGCAGACTCTTGACATCCTGAAGAACGGCCGGTTCTGGGTGTTCTTCCTTGCGATTTTTCTTGCGGGCGGCGGCGAATTCTGCCTGACGTTCTGGATTGCGAGCTTCATTCAGCTTTCGCTGAAGCTGAGTCCGCTGGATGCCGGCGTGGCGACTGCGGTGTTCGCCGGCGGCATGATCGCCGGACGGCTCGGCTGGGGCGTGCTCATTTCGCAGAAGCGCCTCAAGTCCCTGCTGGTATGGTCGAGTCTGGCGGCCGCTCTGCTGGGCGTGGTCTATCCCCTGCTGAAGCCGGAGCATTTCGGCAATTCATTCCAGCTGTGGGCTGTGACGGGGCCTCTGCTCTTCGTGACGGGGATCGCGGTTGCGCCGCTGTGGCCGAGCATCCAGACCTATTCGATCGACCGCCTGCCGCGCGAACTCGACTCCACCATGATCTACGTCCTGCTTTCGCTGGGCGGAGTTCCGGGATGCGGCGTGCTCACGCTGGCGATGGGAATTCTGGGCGACCTGTTCCACGGACTCAACCTGGCGTTCTACATGCTTCCCGCGAGCTTCTTCCTCTGCGGGGTCCTGATCTGGGCGGAATCGTTCCGGAAACGCGCCGGGGAATGACTTCCATTCACGTCCGGCGCATCTGGTCCTTCCGTTCACATCACGCTGCGGATTTCGCTTTCGAGCGAGGACGAACGGCGGAAGACGATCCGCGCGGCCAGTTCCACCGATGCCACGGCCAGACGGTATTCCTGCGGGATGCGTCCGATCCGGTCCGGAAATTTTTCCCGGAAGAGGGGTGGCAGGTGTTCGAAGATCAGCTTGTCCGAGGCCAGTTCCGGCTTTTCGTGGAGCAGTTTTGAAATCTCGTCGTTGAGCGTGTTGATTTCGCAGGCGAGGCGGTCGGAAAGTTCGGTCATCGGGGTCCCTGTGCGCTTGAATTCGGAGAACAGCCAGTCGGCCTCGCGGTCGGCGTCGCGCCCGAGGATCGTCATGATCTGCGGAACGAGTTCCTCCCGGACCGAACGGAATTCCTCCGGGGAGAGCATGATTCCGCTGAGAATTTCAAACGAGGACGTGATGACGCCGCATTTGTTCGCGGAACAGTCGCGCACGATCACAATTCCGCGCTTCTGGAGAATGTCCCGCGCGGCCGGGGTCAGGAACGAGTTCGCGCCTTCCACGATTGCCCGCGAGGAAGGCTTGCCGTTCGGCGGCGCATAAAGGTCCGCGTTCGCCGCGTCGAGCGTGGAGGGACGTCCTCCGCACGGGATGAACACGTCGGCGGCGTGGCAGATGTTCGTCTGGAACAGCCGCATGAATTCGTCGCGGGGGATCATGCGCTCCCTGTGTTCGCCGCCGTGGACGGAGACCATGCGGAAAAATTCGCCGTCGCCGGAAACCACGGGGCTGTTGAAGATCATGAATGCGCCTTCGCCGCGGAGCTTTTTGGGATCGAACGAATCAAGATTGAACTTGTGGACGAGGCGTGAAAGCTCTTCGCGGTCGATTCCGTCGGGATCGAAGACTGCGGCAGGGCCGTCGGTGACGGCGACGATCTTCAGGTTCGGCAGGGTGTATTTCCCCTTGGAGTCCTTTGCGTTCAGCAGCTTGATTTCGTTTCCCGCGACGTCGCCGAACGGGCCGCCTGAAAGTTTCAGCGTGAAACTGTCCTTGTGCGGGTCGATTCCGAGGAATGCGAGGGTCTTCAGCAGATAGCGCGTGACGCCGAAGCTGGTGACGCCGTAATGTTTGTGGTTGATTCCGCTGTCGGGCTTGCCGGAAATGATGCCGGCGCCGAGGGTGTATCCGTCTTCGGCGGCGCGGTTTCCCATCCAGGTGATCATGTCGTCGAACATGTTTTCGTCCGGCCCGATTTCAATGATTTCGCGGCGGCCGGTGAGGTCGACGATCCGTTTGTCGCGGAGCGTTCCCTCCGGACCGTAATTGATGAGGGGCAGGAAGGATTCGAAGACGGCGCGCTGGGCGCTCCAGAGTTCCTTCTTGAATTCCTGCGCGCCGGTGAGCCTGAGGAGCGTGGCCATCTTGGAGCCGCCCTCGTAGATGTCCTTGTTCTTGCGGTGCTGGGTGTGGGCAAGGATGAAGCATTCGCGGAAGAGTTCGCACTGGGCGGCGAGGAAGCTGTCGCCGCTTTCGAGCGTGTTCGGGGAAGGTTTCGGCACGACGGTGCGCCAGCCGCCGCGGGCGATTTCGGAAAAGCGGATCTGGAATCCGAAAATTCCCCTGCGCCAGAAATAGAAGACTCCGACGGGCCGTTCGGGCGGAAATGCCCGGAGATAGCGGTCCGAAAGTTTTGCATAGCGGTTCATGAACCCGGGATCGAGCCGGAAGGAGAGGGCGCTCTTCTCTCCGCTGAAGTAATTGCTTTTGAGCACGCGTTCGAAGAAGTCGAGCACGGAGCCCAGGACCATCTTCACGCGGGCGTCCTTTTCCTCCATGCCGCTGTTGACGGCGGCGATTTCGTGTTCCGCTGAGCGGCGGGCTGCCTCGGCCTTCCGTCCGCTGTGCGATTCCGGATCGAACCGGAATTCGAAGAATTCGAGCATCTTCCGCAGGATCGCGGGGCAGGTGGCCATGAAAATCCGGATGTCCCGCGGCGTATAGGCGTTCCGGTCCACGAAGGAGAGCTGGGAATGGGCGAATTCGGCGGCCGCGCGCAGAAGGTTCAGTCGGGACGCGCTGAATCCGTGCTTTTTCATCAGTTCGTTTTCGAAGAGGTCGGGGCCTTCGCCCCAGCAGAGTTCGTTCAGTTCGCGTTTGAGTTCCTTCAGATTCTTTTCCGAATCGGCGCCGCGGCGGACGGCGCTCACATAGAAGGTGTTGATCCGGACGGCCTTGCGCTCGAAGACGGTGTCCTGCGCCGCCCGCGTGAATTCTCGCAGATATGTGCGTGTTTCGCGGAATCCGGCGGCTCCGAGGATTTCCAGAATCCGGGCGTAATAGTCGTTTCCGCAGGAAGTCGCGCAGCAGGCGGCCGTGATCCTCCGGAGTCCGCGCGGAACGGATTCGATCGTGACGAGCGAGCTTTCGCGGTTCTGGACGGCGAGAGCCAGTTCCATGCGGGCGGCAAGACGCCCTGCGTCCAGGTCGTTGTTTTCGCACCAGTTGATGCGGGAGAAAAGCTCGGAAAATCCTTTCGGGAGCGCGCCGAAGCGTTCTCTGTATGCCGCCGCCACGTCCTGTTCCGGAACGGCGGGTGCGCATTCGACTTCGTGTTCGGGAAGATGTTTCCGGATCTGTTCGATCACGAGCGTCCTGCCGGATCCGGGCAGCGGCGCGGATTCATGCACGATGGCCAGGGAAACCGGCTTCGAGGCGAGCATCCGCCCCGTGGCGATCGGGTTGCACGCGTCATCGTCCTTCAGGTAGACCATCACGATCGAATCGGGGCGTTCCAGTGTCTGGATCCCCGATTTCTTCTCAATGTCCAGCAGCAGCGGCAGAATGTCGCGAAGTTCGGATTCGCTCACGTTCCTGAAAAAGTACGGCGGCATCACCTGTTTCAGAAGTGAATAGCGTTTCCCGAATTCTTCCAGATACCCCTGCTTGAGTTCCTCCGTCAGTTCCGTTTTCATTGCACTGCCCCTGGTTGTTTAACGTTTATGAAGCTTTGCTGAATATCATCCGGAAACCGCAATATATCCGTGAAAACCAAAATGTCAAGCAGGTTTTCCTGTTCCTCCGGATTGCTGATTATTGCGGTTGCCAGGATTCCATGCCTTCTATTATACTGCAGAAATCTGATAATGAAATACTTTATTATTGCGATCTTTACTCCAAACTTGCGATATTGCAGAAGAATGTCCTTTTCCCGGTTCGTTTTCCCGCTGTTCCGGAACGGGAAATGAAGATGAAATATTTCCCTTGCGAAACTTGAATCCGGGCGAGTTTATGCTATTGTTATCCCATTCCAAATCAGGGAGAAAAATACGTCATGCTTCTGAATTTCCATATTGACTGGGGATCCTGGTATCTTTATTCGCGTCGGCATTACCATCCGGTGTTCCGCTGGAGCGGCCGGCTGGAATGTTCCGGCGGGGAAATCAAAGAAATTTTCCGCTATGAATACCCCGTGATCTGGTTCGGTCCCGGCCACTGTCCGAATGAAACGAAGCTCGAACGTCCCGAATGGGAAAGCACGACGAAACGCAAGATTTCCGGCATCCGTGTGACGGCCGAATCCGGGGAGAACACGAGGTTCCGCCTGGTCACGGAATCCGGCACGTTTGAATTTACCGCCGCGCAGATCCGCCGCGACGGGAGAATCGATTTCCCCGTCGGGCCGAAATACCTGAACAACCATGTCCAGGTCACGCGCGACGGATTCTACTGGTTTCAGCCGAAGGCCATTCCGGGCGCCGTGATCCTGAATGCGGATCAGCTTTCCGGCGCGCCGATCCGGGAATGGGCGCGGATGCGCTGCGCCTGGATCGACCCGGGAAAGTCGGTCCGGTTCACCGCCGAAGTCCCGCCTTCAAGCGCCGACTTCAGGGAGTCTGTGCTTCACATCGCCGCCATGGCAGCTCCCGCCTATACGCCCGGGAACGAAAAACAGGTTCATGACGAATTCACGGTCGAGCTTTTCTGCGACGGAAAGAAAGTCGCGGAATCCACAAAATTCTATCGGGAACATGACCTTTTCATGCAGCTGCTGGAGGACGACTGGCTCCGCTTCCGCGTCCCGGAGGGCACGCATGAATTCGAACTCTGCAATACGCATCCGAAATATTCGCTCCTGATCAACCGCGCCGTGCTTTCCCTGAGCGAGCGGAACCACCTTCAGCTTTCCCTGCCGGAATGGGCGCTGTGCGGCGAAAAGATCATCGGGAAGGTCTTCGCGGTCCGGAAGGACACGGCCGAAATCGAATGGCCCGGAGGCAGCGTGGAAAAGGAGCTTGTCCCCGGCTGGAACGAATTCGAATTCACGCTTTCCGAACCCGGAATCGACGTGAAGGTGTTCTGCGGCGAGTCGAGCGGAACGATCTCCGCCGTCTATGCGCTTTCCGAAGAGGCGCCGCCTGTCACGGTCGGATACGACATGACCGTGGTCCCGCACGATTCGAACGGATTCATGGACTGGCTTCTCGACTATACCTGGCGCACCCGGCTCGGAAATCTGGTGGTCTTCCGCTCGTTTCTGTACAAGGTTCCCGATGCGCACGAACTCCGCCCCGTCGATCCCGAACTTCTGAAACGCTGGGCCGAATACTGCTGCGGACACGGGATTCATGTGGAAGCCGCCACCGATTTCCTCGGCGGCGCGTTCGCCGCCGCGGGCGCCATGCTCCACAGCGTCGGCAGGCACGAATTCCCCGGAAAAGTCTATGCGTTCGACCCGAAGCCTCCGTACGAAAGCTCCGACATGAAGGAGGCTTCCGAAAAGTTCATTGCCTGCCTCAGGACGGAAATCGACAAGGTCCACGCGATCGGTCAGAAGGCCGCATTCGGCGACGCTTCCGGCGGACACCGCTACTGCTACCTTGCGGGCGTCGACTTCCTCCGCACAGAAACGATGGTTCCGCATACTCAGCACCTCTGTTCGCAGGCGCGTCCTGCCGCCGAATCGCTCGGTTCCGGCGAATGGGGAGTCCATATCGCCATCCAGCACGCCACGCAGCCGCATACGCCCGAACATCTCGGAATCTACTATCTTTCGCTGTTCCAGCCGTGGATGATGGGCGCTTCCATGCTCTACGAGGAGGACAGCCTGTTCGAAATGTTCAAGGAGGAACGCTTCTGCTGGGACGACGCCCTCACGAAGGGCAAGCGGGACATGACGCGCGATTTCTTCCGCTTTGCCAAGACGCATCCCCGCTGTGCGCATCCGGACATCCGCATTGCGTTCCTCGAAGGCCGCTATGCCGCCCCGTTCAACGGATTCATCTGCGACTGCGAGCAGGACCCGGACTACTCCGTCTGGGGGCTCTTCGGAAACCGTTCGCCCGAATGGGGACACCGTCAGCCAGAAAAGTGCCGCCAGATCCTCGACGTCCTGATGCCGGGCGCAAGCACGCTTCCGCTCCGTCAGGACTTCAACCGCCGCCGCTATTTCTTTTCCGGCACCCCTTTCGGCGATTTCGACGAAGTCCCGGCCGAGGCGAAAAGCGACTATCTCGGCCGCTATTCTCTCCTGCTGAATCTCGGCTGGAACACCATGATCCCTGAAGATTATGCCAAGCTCAAGAAGTTTGTCGCGGACGGCGGAACGCTGTTCACGGGGCTCCCCGAGTTCAGCACGCATGTAAAACGCGATTTTCTGAAGGACATGACGGACCTCGCGCTCTGGAACGGAGGCGATCTTTCCGAACTCTGCGGCGTGAGGGTCAAAGGCCGTTCCGAAGCCGTGTACAAAGGCCAGTGGAACGCGGCGGACCGCGCCTCCTGGCCGGAGCCGCATCTTTCCTCGATTCCGAGCCGTTCGCCCGAGGAGGACGGCCCCTGCCGTCTTGCCGAAGTCGAATCCGCCGGAGCCTCCGTCGAAGCCTGGGATTCCGATACCGGAACGCCGCTCGTCTGGAAGTTCCGGTACGGCAAGGGAACCGTGTATCTTCTCGCGGCCTGGGCCTACCCGGGACACGAGGTCCTGCAGAAGCTTTCCGCCTCGCTCACGATGCGGCTCGCTTCCGAAGCCTGCGGCGACTGCCGCGTCGACGACCCTTCCGGCGAAGTCTTCTGGAACGTCCGCACGGAGGAGCACTGCCGCGTGATGATGCTCCTGAATACGGACTGGAGCACGCCGGGCAACGAAAAGCGCGTCACGGTGCATACGCCGGGAATCACGGCGGAACTGCGCGTGAAGGAACGGCATGCGCTGTTCCTGATCGTGCTTCCGCACCGCATCGTGGCCTACGGCCCGGAACTGCATTTCGAGACGGTTTCCGCCATCGACGGCTTTGCGCATTTCCGCATCTACGGTTCCGGCGAGGCCGCGTTCGATCTTTACACGCGCCGCGGAGTCGAACACCATAAGCTCGACTTCTTCCATTCCACCTGCATCGACATGGAAGTATGAGGTCGGAGACAGAGAAGCTTGGCACGGAACCCGTTTTCGGACTGCTCCTGAAACTGGCGCTCCCGGCCATGGCCGGACTGCTGATCGGCAATCTCTATGTGATGGTCGACCGCGTGTTCGTGGGACGCTATGTGGGCGAAACCGGACTCGCCGCCATGACCGCCGTCCAGCCGATTGTGATGATCATCTGGGGGATCGCGATCCTGATCGGACGCGGCGGACAGGTGCTCTACTCGATCGCGCTCGGAGAAAAGAACTATCCGGAGGTCCAGCGGCTGTTCGGCCAGAACCTGGCGCTCTGCCTGCTGGCGGCCTCCGTCATCACGGCGGGGGGACTCGTCTTTCTGGACCCGCTGCTGTTCTTCTTCGGGGTCACGAAGAGCGCGCTCGCGGACGGCAGGGCCTATCTTTCCGTCTCGCTTTACGGAACGCTCTTCGTGATGCTCGGATTCCAGAACAATTTCATCCGGGCGGAGGGCTATTCCGCGCTCGCCATGGGCACGCAGATCCTCGGAGCGGCCGTGAACGTCCTGCTGGACTGGTGGTTCATGGCCGGGTTCGGGATGGGCATGACCGGCGCCGCGCTCGCCACGATCATTGCGCAGGCCGTTTCGGCCGCATGGGTGCTTTCCTTCTTCCTTTCGAAGCGCTCCATTGCGAAGGTCGCATTTTCCTCGATCCGCTTCTACGGCCTGAAAAAAGTCTGGAAAACGCTGTACAACGGCATTTCCCCGTTCTCGATCGGCATTTCCGGAAGCGTGATCTGGACCGTGCAGAACCACATGCTGATCCTTCACGGCGGCGACCTTGCGCTGGCCGCGTTCGGCGTGATCCTGACCGTGGCGCAGTTCCTCTTCACGCCCGTCTTCGGAATCTGCATGGGGATGCAGCCGCTCGTGGGATACAATACCGGCGCAAGGAAGTTCGGCCGCGTGATCCTGAGTTTCCGCGATTCGTGCCTTGTGGGCGCCGCGGTCGCCCTGCCGGTATGGCTTTTTGTGATGATCTTTCCCGAATTCGTGATGAAGCTCTTTGCCGGAGACCATGCAAAACTGATCGAACTGGGAGCCTTTTCCATGCGCGGATACCTGATGCTCGCGCCGCTCGGAGCCGGCATCACGATCTTCGTCTCGCAGTATTTCCAGGCGATCGGGAAACCGCTTTACGCGCTGGGAATCGCGCTCTGCCGCCAGCTGATCTTCGAGCTTTCCCTGGCGCTGATCCTGCCGCAGTATTTCGGATACGCCGGAGTCGTGTTCGCCGCTCCGGCGGGGGACTGCATCGCCTCCGTGATCGCGTTCGTGCTGATGCGGCGTGAACTGGCACGGCTCAGGGAGTGCGTCCGGCTGGCGCCGCTTCCCTGATTTTCCCGCAGAGTTCCGTATTTTTTCCTCTTTCCCTGTGGAAATTTTCCCCGGACGGTGCTACATTTCCGAATTTCAGAGGAATCATACACCATGTACAGAATTGCAACCAGAATCTGCCTCACGGGCGACATCGGAATCAGCGGCAACATGTTCGGCGGGCGGATGCTTGAGATCATGGACGAATCCGCCGCGATCTACGCCCGGATTTATACCGGCGGACAGCGCATGGTCAGCCGAAAGTTTTCCGGAGTCGAGTTCCGGGCCCCCGTGAAGCTCGGCGAAATTCTGGAAATTTATGCAGGAAACGCAAAACACGGAAACACAAGCCTCTCTTTCGATGTCATAGTCATTGCGGGCGAGACCAAACGATTCCAGGCCGAATGCGTATTCGTCGCCACGGACGAACACGGCGCAAAGACCCCGGTCGACTGGTCCCGTGCAAAAGATCCCGAAGACAAAAAATAAAAGGAATGCGAATCCCATGAAGATCATCATTGCAGGCGGCGTCGCCGCCGGAGCGAGCGCGGCCGCAAGGCTCCGCAGGCTCGACGAACAC
>CAZHPP010000135.1:0-9028 GCA_964534535.1 uncultured Victivallales bacterium
ATTCACGAACTTTCGTTCGAGCCCGTAAAATAATCATTTCTCCCGATTCCCGCCGCAATATGGATCAGGGACAGATTGATCCTGACGCAGCCCGCCGGAAGTCGTGTTCCGGCGGGCCGTGCGTAAGAAGCAGCGCCCCGGTCGAGGCGCCGGTCAAACGGAAGAACTTTCGAAACTTTTCGCGGATGCTACCAGACACACAAGATTTTTGCAGGACAGAACGCACAGTCATTGGGAAGCCCTCTGTGCGTTCTGTCCTGCAAATGGCCGTTTCCCATTTTTCGCATTTTTTTACAAATGTAAACTTGCATTTTTTTCAATTCATGGTATTGTAGAAAACGGGATAAAAATCAAGGAGGATTTCAGAATGCCTTCCATCAAGTTCAGGTGCACAAGATGCAACGTGGAGCTCGAGGCCAAGGTGGAATACGGAAGCAATCCGCTGGATGACACGGAGCTCAATTTTGCCATCACATGCCCCGCCTGCGGCACGCCCCTTGACGTGAAGGGAAAATTCTCCGAACCCATGGTGGACATCCACAAACAGCTGCTCACCGAATACAGCGACACCATGTCCAAGCGCATCAAGCGGAAAATGGAAAAAAGGCTTTCCTGACTGCCTGCATGCGTTCCCCTGTGTCCGTCTTTGAATGCGAAACATCTCCCGTGCTTTCCCGCAATCATCCGGGGGCTGTCGGATTTCCGGCAAAAAATACGGCATCCGCTATTGAAAAACACAGGAAGATGAATTAATTTACAGGGCAACATCTTTCTAAGGAGCATCGCAAATCTTATGCCGGCACAAGGCAGAATTCTGTTTCTGAACGACCATTTGCTCACGCCGCACGACAATATTCCGGACAGCGGGATCCTGTGCGAAAACGAACGCATCATCGCCACGGGCGGCGCCTCCGCTTTCGTCAAGGAGCCCGGACTCGAAGTCATTGAAATGCCGGACGCCTTCGCCGTCCCGGGGCTGATCGACTGCCATGTGCACGGCGCAGGCGGGTTCGACGCCTCCAACGCGTGGCGTTCCACTTCCGAGGACCTCGACCGCATGTCCGTGATGCTCGCAAAGCACGGCGTGACCAGCTTCCTTCCGACGCTGGTTTCCGGACCGCGGGACATCATGATCCGCAACGTCGCGGCCCTGGCGGAAATGCTCCGCGTGAAGCACTCCGGAGCCGAACCCGTGGGAATCAACATCGAAGGGCCCTTCATCAATCCGGAAAAAGCCGGCACGCAGGACGACAAGTCCATCTGCCCCATCGACCTCAAATTCGCCGAAGAACTGATCGCGGCGGGAGGCGGCAGGATCAAGCTCATGACCTTCGCCCCCGAACTCGACAATTCCGAAAAGCTCATCGAACTCCTGCTGAACAACGGCGTGATCCCCTCCATGGGTCATTCTCTCGCGACCGGAGCCCAGGCCGAACGCGCCATCGACGCCGGCGCATGTCACTGCACCCACCTCTTCAACGGAATGCCCCAGCTCCACCAGAGGAGCTACGACATCACGCTCGCCGTGCTCACCGACAACCGCGTCTCCGTGGAGCTCATCGCCGACGGCGGACACCTTCACCCGCGCATGGTCGACCTGGCCGGACGCGTGAAGCCGCACGACAAGATCATCGGAATCAGCAACGGAATCGACCCGACCGTCAAGGACGGCAGCATCTCCGGCGGAACCATCGTCAAGAACGAGGACGGCGTGGTCACGCAGAACGGCGTGATCGCGGGAACGACCACCACGCTGGAAATGGGGTGGCTCCACCTGATCAACTATTCCCGTCTGCCCGCCACGCTGGCGGCCGCCTGTTTTTCCGCGAATCCGGCGCGCGATCTGGGGCTCATCACCCGCGGCGAACTCCGTCCGGGCAAAAAGGCCGACATCACGTTCTTCGACTGCTCCACGAACACCGTCGTCATGACCGTGGTCCGCGGCAGGATCGTCTACAAGGCGGAGGCGCTCCAATGAACGGTTCGCCCCTGCCCTACGTCCTGCTGGATTCCGGAAACTGCCGCAAACTCGAGCAGGCCGGGAAATACCGGATCGTCCGCCCCGCGCTCAATGCATTCTGGAAGCCTTCCCTCCCCGAATCCGATTGGAAGAAGGCCGATGCCGAATTTCACCGGGAATCCACCGGCGGCGGAATCTGGAACTGGAAGAAATCCCCCGATCCGGAATGGCTGGTCCGCTGGGGCGGGCTGGTCCTTCTGGCCCGGCCCACGAATTTCGGGCATCTCGGCTTTTTCGCCGAACAGGCTCCGAACTGGGAATGGCTCCGGAAATGCACCTCGCAGATTCCCGGGAAGCCCCGCACGCTCAATCTCTTTGCCTATTCCGGCGGCGCCACGCTCGCCATGGCCCAGGCCGGCGCCGAAGTCACCCATCTCGATTCCTCCAAGGGGATCATCGACTGGGCCGGGAAAAACCGCGCGCTCAACCCTGGAACGGACAAAGTCCGCTGGATCTGCGACGACGCGCTCAAGTTCACCGCGCGCGAAGGCCGCAGAAGCTCCCGCTACAACGGAATCGTGCTGGATCCGCCCAGTTTCGGACGCGGCTCCCAGGGCCAGGTCTGGAAAATCGAGGACGGAATCGAAAAGCTTCTTTCCGACTGCCGCGCCATTCTGGATCTTTCCAGACCGCATTTCATCCTGCTGAGCTGCCACACGCAGGGATTCTCCCCTCTCTCGCTCGGAAGGATCCTGGCCGCCGTCTTCCCGGAAAGCGCGGCCAAAGTGGAATCCCTGGAAATGACCATCCCCGAGGGCACTTCCGGAAAGATGCTTCCCGCAGGAATCAGCGTGCGCCTGTTTGACTGATCCCGGTTTTCCGATTTGATTTTTTCCCATTTGACGGTATATTCTTTTTATACCGTAAATCTGCCGTAAAAAATCAATCGGAGAACGAAAATGAAAAAAAATATTCTGCTTTTCAGCATTGCCGTCCTGTTTCTTGCGGCAGGAACGCTTTTTGCGGATCCTTCCGGTTCACGGATCGCGGCAATCAGGAAAGTCGTGGCCGGAACAGGTGCTTCCTGTCAGTTGATCGGGAAAGCCGAACGTCAGAACATCTACAGCCAGATTTCCAAACAGATGCCGCTTGTTCCCTCGATCACGGCGGAACAGCTGCAGAAAAAGAATGCACTCTCCCCCAGGATCGACCGCATGGTCCAGGAAAAATTCTATCAGAACGAAGAAGATCTCAAGGCGGCCGCCGAGTCTGTCTTCCCGCTGTATCCGCCGAACTCGAAAGTCACCGTCAATTACCGACAGGGCGACCATATTTCGCAGTATACGGGGACCTTCCGGAAAATCGAAGGCGGAACCGCCTACATCGGACTCAAGTCCATTGCCGTGATCGACATGCAGGAGGAATCCCTCCGGAAGATCGACCAGGCGCTGAACCTCACATGCCGCGCGAAGTATCTGGCGCCGGCCATGAAAAAGCTCAATGCCCAGAAGAACGCCTTCCGTTCCCAGCTCTGGGACAAGGAAGGCCCTGAATTCTTCAAGCTCGGATACATTCTGAACGGAGACATCATGACCTCGGCCCAGTCGATCGCCGACGCCGAAATCACGCGGACAGTCGCCATACAGCTTCAGAAAATTGAGGCTGCAAAGCGCAAGGCCGAAGCCGAAAAGCGCAAGGCCGAAGCCGAAAAGAAGAAAAAAGAAGGCGGAGGCGCCGCCCCTGCCGCTCAGCCCCAGCAGGACAGCGGCAAGGATCCCTTCGCCGCACTGACCGGCAATTCAAAATCGTCATCGTCCTCTTCCCACTCCTCCAGCAGATCCAGCGGACACAAGAAATAATTCCGCCGCTCC
Source organism: uncultured Victivallales bacterium (assembly GCA_964534535.1). Taxonomy (GTDB): domain Bacteria; phylum Verrucomicrobiota; class Lentisphaeria; order Victivallales; family UBA1829; genus CAZHPP01. The sequence continues at coordinate 3,832 of CAZHPP010000135.1, forward strand.
AGCTTTTTCCCGGCCGGCCCGGAAGCCATCCGGGCGGAAGGCATGGCTCAGATGCGGAAAATGATCTGATTTCCCGCAGCGGAAGAATCATGCCTGCATAAGGAAACAGGACAGAATCCATGGCATACACAACAAAAAAATCGATGCTGGAGGCGATCCGGAACGGCGACGAAGTGTCGTGGAAGGAATTCTACGACACCTACCGTCCGCTGATCATTTTCTGCGGAAGGAACGCCCGGCTTTCCGGAACGGAAACCGATGACCTGATCCAGATCGTGATGCTCAAGGTCTTCAGCGCACGGAAAACGTTCCGTTACGACCGTTCCAAAGGCCGGTTCCGGGATTATCTGGGACACATCATCCGGAATGCGCTGATCGACCTGGCCCGTTCGGGAAAAACGGCACAGGCCGCGAAGGAGGAACTTTCACAGGATCCCGACGGCGGAATGGCCGATTCGTTCACGGGAAAATGGAACGACGAATGGAAGAAGCACATCCTTTCCCAGGCGATCGAACTCCTGCGCTCGAAGGTGGAGGAGACCACGTTCCAGGCATTCGAACTGGCGGCCCTCGACGGACGCCCGCCGAAAGAAGTCGCCGGATTCCTGAACATCTCCGTGCAGAACGTCTACAACGCAAGATCAAGATGCATGGAAATCCTGCGGAAAACCATCAGTCGTCTGACAGAGGAGACGGAACCATGAAACGGCACTATTCCTACGGTGAACTGGAAGCGTTCCGGCACGGGGAGATGAATTTTCTGAAATCGAAGCTCTGCCGCCTGCATCTGGCTCTGTGCGGAAAATGCCGCGCAGAATACGATCATGTGCTCGAAGACGAACGCATGATCGACGAGATCCGTTCCGCCAGAAAATCGATGGAAACGCCGGAAAATCCCGCGCTGTTCGAACGGCTGTGCCGGATCTTCCGCGATTCTCCTTCCGGAAGGAACGGCGGCAGGTGATCGAGATTCCGAATTACAGACTGCGGAAGGAATGCGGCCGCGGCGCATTCGGGGAAGTCTGGCTGGCGGAAGACCCGGCAGGACGCCTCGTCGCGCTCAAAACAGTGGAAAAATCGGATCAGGCCGTAAAGGAGCTCGAAGGCCTGCGGTGTTTCTCCCGCAGCGGAGATTCCTCCGGACTCATCCGCATCTTCCACATCGGCGAACTCGGCTCCATGCTGTACTACACCATGGAACCGGCCGACAACCTGAATGCATCGGCCGACGATTATTCTCCCGCGACCCTCGGCGGCCTCCTCGCACGGAAAAAACACTTTTCCCCGGGGGAAATCCACAGGATCGCGCTGGAACTCCTGCAGGGACTGAAAACTCTCCACGCCTCCGGACTGATCCACCGCGACATCAAGCCGGAAAACATCCTTTTCATCGGCGGGAAGGCAAAACTTTCGGACATGGGGCTGGTGCGTTCTCTGGACCATACCCTTTCCCTCGGCGGAACGCTTGGATTCATTCCCCCGGAACGCCTGAGAAGCAGCTCCACAGGCAAGACCAGCGCGGACGACCTCTATGCCCTCGGAAAGGTCCTTTACTGCATGATGACCGGAAACGATCCGGAAAAATATCCCTCCGTCCCCCCGGAACTGATGGACGAGCCCGAAGCCCGGACTCTGAACCGGATCATCAAGACGGCATGCTGCCGGGATGCCGTCTGCCGCTTCAGGACGGCGGACGAATTCATTGCGGCGCTGAATACGGGAATCCCGAAGCGCAAACGCGTGTTCGAACTTCTGTTCAACCTGAGATTCGTGTTCCTTTTCATTCTGCTCTGCGCCGTTCTTGCAGGAATTTATCGGCTTCTTCCGCCGAGGACAGAAATCGTGACCGTGGAACGGAAAGTTCCGCAGGAAACCGCCGCACCGGCCATCCGCCTGCGTCCGCCCGGAGAAACAATCGTGCAGCCCGCCCCGGAAAAAGAAGAAGAACTGCTGGAATTCGCGGCAAGAATCCGGATGAAGCACGGCGTCTCAGCCGTCCTGATCTCGGCAAAAGACATCAGCGAGGCAAGGAAAAAAGTCAAAGAACAGTTCCCCGATTCCAGAGTTTTTTCCGTCAATCCTGTTTCGGGATCCTCGGGATTTTCCGAATATGAGGTGCTGGCTGCGCTGAACGGCCGGACGCCCTTCCGGGAAACGGTCCGGACCACCAGCCTGACCAAGGCAAAGGAACTGATCCTTCAGAAGCATCCGGGCGCAAAGATCCAGTCGGTCCGGCTCCTGCCGTCCCGGCAGACGCCTATGGAGCCGCCGAAAAACTGAGATCGGAAAACGAATAACCGTCCGAATGGAAGGTAACGGTGAAATAAATGATCTTTTCCTTCCGGTCGGAAGGGCTGAAAAATCCCTTTACGACCATCATGCCGCCCGTTTCCCGAATGGAGGTGGCAGGCACGCCGAAATCGGGGAAAACCGCCCGGCTTTTTTCGCTGTCCAGTTTCTTGATGTGTTCCAGCACAGCATTCCAGACCGTTTTCTGAGTGACCGTGGTCTTCCGGTCCGTTTTCCATTGAACAGGAGAACTTTTTGCGGGAAAGGCGGAGGATGTCTGCTGTTCCGTTCCGGCGGACGCTGCCTTCTGCGGAACGGCGGAAGGTTCCGGGGACTTCGGATTCGCCGGAAGCGGGACTTTCCCGGAGCCGGGAGTTCCCTTTTCCTTCTGCGAACCGGAACCCGCGCCGGGACCGTTCTGCGAACCGGAGCCTGCACCGGAATTCTTTCCTGCGCCGCCGCCCGTGCCGCCGCCGGAACCGCCTGAACCGGAGCCTGCGCTCATTCCCGTGCCGCCGGAACCGCCCGAACCATGCTTTGATCCGGGGCCGGACGGCAGCAGGAGCGCAATCAGGATCATGACCGCAACGGCGCTGAAGAAAATCACATAGGAACGCCATGGACGGAAACCATCGTCTTTCATCAGTTCACCTCACGTTTCGGATTGGATGCCAGGCAGAAGCCGAATTTATCGCTGCTCCCGCAGGGCGAAAAGACCTGCAGAATGTTTTTCTTTTTGAGGTATTCACGGATGACATACATTTCGCGTGCGCTGTCCGCCGTAATCTGGAAATGAGGATATCTGCCATCCGGAAGACTGTCCAGGAAACGGCACACCCCGCCCGTCAGTTCGCCGCCGGGAGAAAGCACCGGGATTCCCGCCGTGGCGGGCGTGCACAGGAATGAATTTCCCTGACGATCGACCGAGACATCGGGAAATGTCTCCGGACTTGGAAGCCGGACGGGGCCGATCCGCCAGACGCGGCCCCGCGTAAGGATGACGAAGAACGGGGCGTCCCCCGTATTTCTGAGCTGTTTGAAGACGATCCCCTTCATGGGACGGATGGACTGCAGGATTTTGGAAAGGGCCCTGAGCTGCTCTTCCGCGGATTCGGAATCTTTCCGCGCGGTCTCCAGTCCGGATTTCAGGCCGGATTCCTCTTTCTGAACTTTTTCGAGGACCTTCCGCGCCGCGGCAAGCTGTTCCGCGGCGGCATTGCGGCGGGACCGGGCGGATTCCAGTTTCGCTTCCGCCGATGCCGCTTCATTTTCAAGACGTACGATGTCCGGAAGCATTTTCAGTCGGGGATCTCCAATCATCTGTCCGGCAAGCTTTTCCTCAAGATTCAGAGCGAGCTTCCGGTTTTCGAGCTCTTTTTCCAGGACACGGATCTCATTCAGAAGAGGTTCCGCGGACTGTTCCGGGCCGTTCCCGGAGGAAATGCGCGGAATGAAGGAGATCACCACCACCAGGGCAATGGCAATGAACATGACTCCGCCGAACGCATTGCACATCGTGTCCAGCAGGAGTTCCAGGCTTGATTCATCCCATCTGCGTGCGGCCATGGTTATCTGAGCTCCGGAAAAAAGGTTGTTTCGTTGTCGGGAATGATTTCGCGTCCGCGGGTGAAGCCGGCACTGTCGAGTTCGGAATCCAGCAGCTCCCAGTAGCCGAACGCGGCGGGCGTGATGACCAGGGAAAAATACTCGGAGCGGGGATTGCGTTTTTTCGCCCACCGGAAGAAGTCGCTGCAGGAGGCCACGCGCGCCTCGATTCCGGAAAGTTCCGGGTGACGGAAGTCGACCGGTTTTTCAGGATCCGCGGCCTTGGCGATGATTCCGGCGCCGCGGCACTCCACGATGATGAGCTTCTTGCTGGAATTTCCCTCGATGCTGTAGGAAAGCATTTTTTTGCGCCGTTCGATTTCCTGCTTGAGCCGCTCTGCGGTTTCACGGCTGTTTTTCGTCTTTGCAACGGCCTGTTCGAGTTCATGCCGGAGCTGTTTCACGGATTTTCCGGAATTCTCCGCGGAAAGATGATTTTTTTCTCCGTTCACGGCGAATCCGGCGGTTTCGCTGTCGAGCCGCGCGGTTTCCGCCTCAGCGGCGGCAATCCGGCGCTTCAGGAGTTCCATCGTCTTCGGCACGTTGTCGAGCGGCAGGGCGCGCATCTGCGCAACGCGCTTCCGGAGCTCCGCCTCCCGCTTTTTCGCATCGGCAAGCTGCCGGGAAAGCGAATCGCGGCGGACGGAAAGACTGGAAATCTCCGCCGCCGGCGGATGGTCCGACGGATCGGCCTTCGCATTGGGCACCGCCTTGGCATGGAGAATCTGCAGCACCAGCAGCAGGACGACCATGAACATGATCCCCGTGATGGATGTGATGATGTCCTGGAAGGAGAACAGGGAAATGGGCGGTGAATCGTCGCGTCTGGCCATGGACCGCGCTCAGCCTTTTTCCGAACGGCCGGCGGAAAGGTTCGCCGTCTTCAGCTTGGCGATGATGTTCTTGTGGCAGTAGTCGCTGCATTCGTCGAGGAAGATCTCCTCCTTGTTCATGATGAAGATCATGAGCAGCTGGATGATCATGGCCGCAACCAGGGCGATCAGGGTGGTTTCGAAGGCGACCGCAAGTCCGCCCGTAACCCCGGTCAATGCGTTCTTGAGCTTTTCCAGGTCGGCCCCGCCCGCCACGACTTTCCCGAATCCGCCGACCGCAGAGGAAAGCCCCACCACCGTCCCGATGAACCCGAGCACGGGGATCGCCCAGATGAACCCCTTCAGGACGGTGTACGAACTGGAAAGGTAGCTGTCGTCGTTGGAAGCCTGCGTGTTGAGGCTTTCGGCGACGTCGCTCACGTTGCCGACGTTGTTGAAGTTGGAAAGCGAGCGTTCAATCCGGTCAAGCA
>CAZHPP010000136.1:0-9010 GCA_964534535.1 uncultured Victivallales bacterium
CGGAGATCGAACGGGCGGAACGGAGTTTCTCCGCACGGGACCTCGACGGCTTTCATGGGGCGTGCTGCCGCTATCTGGAAACAACCGTCTGCTCGGACGCTCCCGACAAGGTATTCCTTCAGCTCAGTATGGAATGTCCGTTCCGCTGCTGGTTCGACGGCAGAGAAGTGAGCACAAAGATGGAAGCCAGCACACTAAGCGCGCCTTTGCCGGAAATTCATCTGACGGGAAAACCGCAGCGGTTTGTCCTGAAGATCGTCACGACCCTGGAAAATTTCCATGCGGAATTCAGTCTGTGGAAGATGATTGACACGCGGAAACGTGCGGTCTCGCCGCTTTATCCACAGGTAAAATGGCTCTGAGAATGATCTCTGTTCCGGCGGCCGGACTGCCGCCGGAACAAACTATATTTCATGCTATAATCCGCAGAAAGCATCTCTGATCAAGTTGAAAAAGTCATCTTCCGGCAGTACAGTATTTCTTTGAGACCTGCAGCCAATCAATCGAAAGAAATACCATGGATAAAAAACTGATTCCGGAACGAACCAAAGCCGCCGTCGACCACATGCTCCGATTCCAGGCGCTGAACCGCCTCGACGCCAACCGCGGAAGGACCCTCTGCGCCTACAACTCTCTCACCGGAGAAGAAAGCCCCACCACCAGCTGGGAAACGGGAATCTTCCTCGCCGCACTTCTCGCCATGTACAAGCGCACCGGAGAAAAACTCTATCTCGACCGCGCCGAACTGGCCGGACGCTTCATCATGAGCCTGCAGGTCATGGACTCGCGCGACGAACGCTATTTCGGCGTCATCCGCGAATGCACGCCGCAGAGCCTCGAATTCTGTCCCCGCGATGCCACGACTGCCGCCTGGAGCCTTGTCTGGCTCTATGAAGCCACCGGCGACAGGACCTATCTCGACCGCGCCGTCCTCTTCGGCAACTGGCACCTCAAATACGGCATGTCCGGCGGATGGCCGCTCTGGGCCGTCTTCATGGATTCAGCCGATACGAAATATTATGCGCGCGGCTCGTTCCAGTCCGGCACCGGTCTGTTCTATCACGATCTTTTCCTCTTTACCGGCGACCCGCGCTACATCGAACAGGGACTCCGCCCCATTGCCGACACCTACATCCGGGATTTCATCCGCGGGGACGGTTCCCTGATCAACGAACGCGGCGGCTTCGACAACCGCGAACAGTCCAGTGAACGGAAAGCCAATTCCGTCGAACTGGACATGCACGCGTTCAACGACGACTTCGGCGCGCAGATGCTCATGGCCGCCGCCGATCTCTTCCGGAACGAAACCTACCGCGATTCCGCCCGGAAATTCGCGCTCTGGCTCGCCGCGCACCAGCGTCCAGACGGCAATTTCTTCAACGGACGCTTCACTGTCTCATCCGCCGTTCCCATCGCGCTCATGTACTACGACGAGCTCGGACGGTTCTACCATGATTCCATTCTGCTCGCCGCCGCGGAAAAAACCTTCCGAAAACTTCTCGACATGCAGCTTCTGGATGCCGACGATCCGAAGCTGCACGGCGCTTTCGAGGGAATGCCCTCCAAGCCCGGCGAAGACCCGCGGAAGCTCATCCAGATGCGCACCAACGCCTACTCCGTCATCGCGCTGCTCAAGGCGGAAGGAAAAACTTCCGGCTTCTGGCTCGGCGGCGAACACAACCGGAAATTCGAAGACCCGCTCATCCGTTACTCGAAACAACCCTACCCCTTCAAGTGGTAATGCTCCATGAAATCCGAAATTGAACCGATCCTCCGGAACTCCGTCCGGATTCTCCTCGAACGCTTCGAACGGAACGCGGAACGCTATCCGTTCGTCGACACCAAATTCAACATTGTTTCCGGACGCGATTTCGGCGATGCGGATGAACCCTTCCGCCGTCGGGACTGCATCTACTCATGGATTCAGGGGCGCGGTCTCGAAAGTCTCGCAAAACACGCCGCATTCTTCGAACGGAAAGGCGATCCCCGGACGGCGGAACGTCTCGACCGCATGACCGCAGCCGTCGCCGGCGCCATGGAACTCCGCCGCGCCGCAAATACGGGAAGACTGCCCTTCGCCATGCACCTTGACGGTTCGTCCTTCTTTCCGCAGGAGCCTTCCGACGCCAATTTCAGCGACCTCTTTTATTCCAAAGGCCTCTTCGCCGCTGCACGGCGCCTGAAAAATAAAAAATACGAAGAGGAGTCGGAAGCCCTGTTCCTCTGCGTGATTGAGGCTGTCCGTTCGAACCGCTTCCGCACCGACCAGCACGGATTTGACCCGAAAAATCCCGTCGCCTTCGTCGAAGGCAAATTCCCGCAGGGTCCCCGCATGATCGCGCTTTCCGGACTCGCCGACTTTGCCGCCTCCGGACGCGGCGGCGACCGCTGGCTGGATACCGCTGAAGAGTTCATCCGCTTCGTATTCGACCATCACGTGAATCTGGGAAAATACCCCGGACTCCGCCGCTTCGACTTCATCGAATCGATCGGAAAGGACGGCCGCGCATGGCGGGACGGCGAACGCATCTTCTGCGACCCCGGACATGCGCTCGAATTCGTGGGGCTTGCCTCGAAATGTCTGCTCGCGATGCGCCGGAAGGACCGGCACCATTCCCTGCTGGAACAGAGTTCGCACATCCTGCCGGACCTGTTCTGCCATGTGTTCGACTGCGGGTTCAACTCCGCCGCGGGGGGAATCTGCAAGGGATTCGACCTGACGGCCCGGACTCCCGTGAATTCGGACATGCCGTGGTGGAGCCTTCCGGAAACGGTCCGGGCGGGCGTGGAGCTTTCCGTGCTGTTCCCGGAAATCCGGAGCTTTGACATTGCCGTGCGGACGGGCGCCGCATTTCAGGCGTTCCGCCAGGGATTTCTGCTGCCTTCGGGATTCGCCTGCCAGACCCGTTCCGCGGAAGGAAAGGTCATCGACGTGATTCCGGCCGTGCCGGACGCCGACCCCGGATATCACACGAATCTCAGCCTGATGGATGCCCTGGAGCTTTCCCCGGAACAGATTTATTCCGAATAGGAGTGCGTTGCCCGGAATTCGCTCGGCGTCATGCCGTGAAGCCGCTTGAACTCCTTGGAAAAGAAGGCGAAACTCTTATAGCCGCAAAGCTCCGCCGCCGTTTCGACGGGCATGTCCAGAGTCTTGAGAAAATGCTCCGCATACCGCATCCGGGTCCGGATGATGTACTGATGCGGCGTGCATTTAAGCTCTCTGCGGAACAGCCGGTTCAGCGTGCGGACTCCGATTCCGTATTTCCGGGAAATTTCCTCCAGCGGATGACTTTCCGCAATGCTGGAATTGATGTCCGCGATGAGGTCGGTCATTTCGCCTCCCGCGGATCCCGCTCCGCAGAAATCCGCAAGGTCCAGAAGCCAGCCGTACATCAGCGCGGAAAGGCGGTTCTGAAGATTTTCGCCGCCTTCCGCGGCCATGGCTTTCACCTTTGCAAAAACGCCGGAAATGGACTCGGGCAGCGGCCCGGGAACGACAAACTGATCCGCCAGCCTGCCTTGTCCGCACAGCAGGGAAATGATGATCCCGTGATTGAGCATGATGTACTTTTTTTCGACGGGAGAATCCCCCTGCACGCTGTAATGATATTTTTTCCCCGGTGAAATAATGAAAAGATCGCCGGGACGGATGAGTTTGCGGACCTTGTCGAGTTTCATCTCCAGCGTGCCGCGGGTCTGGAGCTGGAATGACCAGTATGGTTTGTTGTCGCTGGGCAAACATCCCGACGGGAAGAAGGATTCACCGTAGCCGGAAACGAAGAGCTTTTCCAGATTGAGGAAAGGAAGACGATTCACGGGCAGCAGAAGATCTTCCCTGAGGTGTTCTCTCCGGATGACGGAATGTTGGAACGGAGGTTCATTTTCCATGGGATTTGCCTGTTTGTTATATTCTTTGTCATTTTTATTATAATACAATCTATTGCTTTTTTTTGCATTTTCAAGTATAATATAGAAAAGGCAGGCAAATAAAGTGTCATAAATCTTCAAACGGAAAGGGTGCGGAACAATGGGAAATCATGGGAAATCAGGTTTTGAAGCTGTCAGAATTTTTACATTGATAGAACTTCTGGTCGTGATCGCGATCATCGCGATTCTGGCCGGGATGCTGCTCCCGGCTCTGAATGCGGCACGGGACAAAGCACGGTCCAGTTCCTGTCAGAACAAACTGAAGTCCATGATGTCTTATGCCCAGTTCTACAACAATGACTTTGACGACTATATCGTCTGGGCCCCTAACAATACAGAACAGATCAATTATGCAACATACGATCTGGTGAATCATTATATCGGCGGCATTCCTTATTATACGAAATATGGCTGGCACAGTTTTTCTACCAATAATCTCTCCACGGCCGCGGAGAAATCTGTATTCATGTGCCCTTCCGCAGTTAACAGTTCCAATTTCGCGGAACAATACTGTGCACGGATCTGCTACGGATTCAACCGGAACTACAATAACGGGTATCGGATCGCTGGAGGAAAACCAAGTGTCAAGATTACTTCGGTCAAGAAACCTTCCCGGATTTTCCTCCTGATCGAAACCGGCTATAAAAGCGGACATACCATCGCTCCGTGGGAGGCAATCGAGGACGCCCGGATCGAAGGACGCCTCTTCGGACAGCGCCACAGCAACCGCGGAAATATCGCATGTATCGACGGCCATGTCTCGTCCTGGACCGGGTACAATCCCAAGGACAATGGGAACTTTCTCTGGACAGACTGATCTGAATTCAAGATTCAATATAAGGATAATCCCATGCAACTTGCACGCGCCATCAATGCCGTACTTCTTTCGTCTCTTTTTTCCGCCGGACTGTTCGCGGAAACAACAGTCGATCCGAAACAGGCCGTGATCCGGATTTCTCCTTCCGGCAAAACCGCCGCGGAGGAACTCCAGCTCCACCTGAAGGCCATGACGGGGAAAACCGTTCCGTTCGTCTCCGGCAGCATTCCGCAGGGAAAATTTGTATTCGATGTCGGCGCCGTCCCGCCCGGAGTTGATTCAAAGACTCTGAAGCCGGAGGAAAGCCGCTGGACTCTTTCCGGGAACGCGCTCCATTTCTACGGTCAGGGCCCCATCGGAGCGCTGAATGCCGTGTATCTCTTCCTGGAAGACGAACTCGGAGTCCGCTGGCCCGAAGGCAATAAAATTCTTGTGAAGGAAAGCCCCAGAATCAGGATCGTCAACAACTCCGGAGCCTGGCAGCCTTCGCTCAATATCCGGGACATCCGCGGACGCGGACTCTGGGGACGGCGCATGCGCATGGGATCCCACAATCCGCCGATCTACGGCCATGCGTTTGAAAACTGGTGGACGCGCTTCGGCAAGACTCACCCGGAATACATCGCGCTGCTCCAGGGAATCCGGCACCCGATCAAACTCGGAGACAAGGCTTCCGATGTTTCAGCCTACAAAGGAGCAATCCCGGTCTTCGGGCTCTGCGTAAGCAATCCCGATGTTGTGCGCCAGATCATCGCCGACTGGAACGGAAAGACGCAGTACATCAACCTCTGCGAAAACGATATTGACGGCAGACAGGCCTGCGAATGTGCCGCCTGCCGGAAACTCGATGCGCTGCGCCCGGGCGAAACAGCCGAGTTCCATCTTGCCGACCGCTACCTGAGTTTCGCAAAAGCCGTCCTTGCGGAAGCAAAGAAAATCCGCCCCGATGCCAAGATCGCCATGTACGCATACAATCAAAGTCAGGAGCCGCCGAACCGCGAGCGCGTAACGGGAGACATCGTGCTGGGAATCGTTCCGCGGGATTTCGGCATGCCCACAATCGGAAAATACGTTGGCGGCTGGAAAAAGACCGGAATGGAGCATTTCTTCTACCGTCCGAACCGCCATCATTATTACATTTCCGAACTGCCCTGCGGCTTTGAGGAGCATTTCTTCAACCTGTGGCAGTATCTTTACCGGCAGGGCGCGATCGGATTCGACTACGACTCTCCCGCGATTGTCCTTCCTCCGCAGTGGTTCGCGGATTATGTGATCGCCAAGGCCATGCAGGACCCGGAAAAGAGCTTCGCCGACTGGGAAAAGCATTACTGTGAGGCCTACGGCGCGGCCGCTCCCGAAGTCATGGAATACTTCCGCTACTGGCGGAAAAACGTCTGGGAAAAGCGTCTGGCCCCGAAAATGGCCGATCTGGCGGCGGCCGGACGTTATTCCAATTTCGGACGCGGACTCATGTGGAATGTCGGGAACTATTTCAGGACATCCGACTTTGATGCCGCGGACAGGATTCTCGCAAAGGCGAAGGGCAAACAGTTTTCCGCCGGAGAACGCGCCCTGTTCGATGAACTGGTCAAATACAACACCCATGCGCGCCTGATCTTCGAGGCTGCTTCAAAGAAGACCGATGATGCAGCAATCGCGCTCCTGAAATTCCGCCGCGCGAACGGAATCGCGCCGCTCAACCCCACGGAACAGTACTGGGGCGACGTTTGCGGCATCAAACGCGTCATGGACTTTGAAGCATACGATCCGCCGTTCATTCAGACTCCGCTCTTCTGGAGATTCAGGCTCGACCCCAAGGACGCCGGCCTGAAAGAGGAATGGTTCAAGGGCAATTTCCGTCAGATCGTCAGCTGGGGCGCCTATATGGGCACGAACATGCCGTGGGAACATCAGCATCCGCACTACAAGCTCATCTCCCCGGAAATCCGCGCCGCTGCGAAGAATTATGACGGCGTGGCGTGGTATGCCGTCCCGCTTGAAAAATTCCCGCTTGACTGGAAGGGTTCGACGGTCTATCTTTACTTCGGAGCCGTGGACGAATCGTGCACGGTCTGGTTCAACGGGAAATTGGCCGGCGAACACAAGTTCGTCAAGTCGAACGACTGGGCGACCCCGTTCGTGATCGAGATCACGGACCAGATCGACTGGACGAAGCCCACGCAGATCGCGGTCGTCCGCGTTGTGGACAAAGGCGGCGACGGCGGAATCTGGAAGCGCGTCTGGATTCTCCGGAAAAAAGCAAAGTGACCGATTTAACCACAGGAAGCAACACCGCATGTTTGAACTGACGGAAAATGAAATCCGGGAACCTCAGACGGTTTCCGGATGGCTGGACGCCGCGGACTTCGGCGCATCGGGTTCCGAATTCACAGGAACCGGAAGAATCGCCGCCGGGTCCCGGGAACTCGCACTGGAAAACGCGGGCGATTTCCGCGCCGGACAGTGGATCACCGCCGAAGGATGCTTCCTGCATCATTACGGCATGGCCAGCGCCGAAGGCGCCCCGTATCTTGCATGCAATCAGAAGCCGCTGGAAAACGAACTGGAAATCCGCGGAGATGTCAAAAATCCCCGAAACTGGCAGACGTTCGTCCTGCATTTCCACGGCGGGACCCCGGGCACGTTTTCCTGGCTCGCCGTCGACCCGCGGTACCAGCAGCTTTCCCGCGAAGACGCGGCCGTCAAGCGCTTCTGGCAGTGGCAGGGAGACCATCTTCCCGTCACGGACGCTGGGTTCCGCTCGCCGACGGCGTGGAACTCCGCATCATCCGAAAGGACTGGAAACCCGGCGCGGTCGTTTCCTTTCACGTGCGGAACCATCTGCTCGCAAAAATTGAATCCGTCCTTGGAAACACGCTCATTCTCGACCGCGAGGCCAATTTCACGGCGGAACATTCCATCGTCCTGCATCACGACCAGTTCGCGCTCCAGACATGTCTCGACCGCGCCGTCTCGGAACGGAAAGCCATGCGGATTCCTTCCGGAAGATTCCGTCTGAGCACGGGACTCTGGGTCCGCGATTCTTCCGCCGTGATCGAGGGCGCCGGAACCGAATTCACCACAATCGACGTGAGCGGTGCGCATACGTCCGCATTCTGGGGCGGAGGCGGACGCGAGTTCGTGCTGCGGCGTCTGTCCGTGGTCGGGAACGCCGGATTCGAAATCCTGCCGACGAACCGCCCGTTCATCACGGATTCGGGCTTTGCGTTCTGGCCGACCGCCAACCAGCAGATGGAAACATTCGGCAGCGCGGCGCTGAACATCGTCAGCACGGAATTCATCCTCTGCGAGGACCTGGCCGTCTCGCAGATGGCCTCGGAAGCGTTCTATCTCCACGGCAGCGACCGCGGAGGAAAGCGTCCGTTCATCCAGGCCCCGCACGAAGGCATGGAGTCTGTCAGAAAGCAGTACACGAAACAGTGTGTGTTCCGCCGCTGCCGCGTGTCCGACTGCGGATTCAACGCCTTCAACAACAACGACTTCGCCGAAAATACGATCATTTCCGGATGCCATGTGGAAAACGTCGGCGCTCCGAAATCCGCTGCATTCATCACGGATCATCCCCACAGGCGTGGGGAAAACTCCCCTTCTGCTGGGCGAGCTGGTAGATGTTGCGGATCATCCCCACAGGCGTGGGGAAAACGCTATTATCCACGCCGGGAAAACGAATCAAAACGGATCATCCCCACAGGCGTGGGGAAAACCCACAGCAGAGCGCAAGGAGCAGAGGGTGGTTCGGATCATCCCCACAGGCGTGGGGAAAACGCTACGCCAAATTCAAGGAGCCGAAGGTGGTTCGGATCATCCCCACAGGCGAGGGGAAAACGCTACGGCGTGCTCACAATCGTGACCACCAATCGGATCATCCCCACAGGCGTGGGGAAAACGTCCACTCTGCCTCGGCGGCCTCGGATTGATGCGGATCATCCCCACAGGCGTGGGGAAAACGGAATCTGAACACCACGTCCAAAGCGCGCCGTCGGATCATCCCCACAGGCGTGGGGAAAACATTGATCGTATAACATAATTGCTCCTTACCAGCGGATCATCCCCACAGGCGTGGGGAAAACTCCACCATACTCGATTACGGTTTCCAGCATGGCGGATCATCCCCACAGGCGTGGGGAAAACGATGCGCACCCGGGATACACGGTCTTTCAATGCGGATCATCCCCACAGGCGTGGGGAAAACTCCGCGCCCGGGCAGGGCAGTTTGTCCATTTCCGGATCATCCCCACAGGC
>CAZHPP010000137.1:0-8967 GCA_964534535.1 uncultured Victivallales bacterium
CTTCACGGAAGGCCGCGAAGGCCTGCTCTATGAAATTCCCGCCGCACTCTTTGAAATCCTTAAAAAACCGCCCGTCGAAGGACGGCAGAACAGCACAATATGATTCACATTCTGAACGACACCTATTCGCTTCTTTCCGACCACGTCATGATCCGTGAAAATCAGAGGGTCGAGCTGGACCTTGGCTGCGGCAAGGGCCGCTTTGCCATCGAGCTGGCCGCACGCGAGCCGGATGCGCTGATCCTGGGCGCGGACGTGATGCTCGGGCGGCTCCGCCGCGTGGAAAAGCGTGCGGCAAAGCGCGGACTCGGCAACCTCGAACTCCTGCGCGTGGAGGCGAACCAGCTGATGACGCGCATCCTTCCCGACTCCTGCCTCGACCGCGTGCATATCCTGTGTCCCGATCCGTGGCCCAAGCCGCGCCACCGCGCAAACCGGCTCATGTCCTCCGAGTTCATGCAGCGGATTCACCGCGTGCTCAAGCCGGGCGGAATCCTTCATTTTTCCACGGACGACAAGAATTACATGGCGGCGACTCTGGAAAATATCCGGAAGTCGGGTCTTTTTGAAGAAGCGCCGGCGGGTGTACTTGCCGATATTTCCGACATCCGGACCGAGTTCGAACTCGACTGGCTGGCCGTCGGCCGGACAGTTCCGCACGTCGCGTTCCGGGCGGTCATTCTTCCTTCCTGAGGAGATTCTTATGGGGCGTTTTCTTCGGTTTCTTCTGATGTCTTCGGTGCCGGCCGCCGTGTTCGGTACAGCCGGATGTGCGTCGGACCATGCGCCTGCGGACCGCACGTGCGACGTGGTGAACGGACTCAGGATCCGTCATTCGTTCATCGACCGCTGCGAATACAATCTTCAGCACAAGCTTCCCGGTCCGTTCCCGGACGTCCGTTCCGTGACGGTCCACAACACCGCGGAGCCGCTTTCCGCACGGCAGGAACGCGACCGCGTCAGCAGTCGCCGCGACGGAAAATCCGTCTCCTTTCACTTTGCCGTGGACGAAAACGAGGCCGTCCAGCTGCTTCCACTGAACGTTCACGCATGGCATGCCGGAGACGGCAGCCGGGGCGAAGGCAACCTCACTTCCATTGCAATCGAAATCTGCCGCAGCCAGTGCTACGGCGATTCGGAGGAACAGTACCGCCGCGCCGAAAAGAACGCGGCCATTCTTGCCGCCTGGCTTCTCGACCTTTACGGACTGCCCGATTCGGCGCTGAAGAAACATCAGGACTGGTCCGGAAAATTCTGTCCCCACCGCATCCTTTCCGAAGACCGCTGGGAGTCCTTCCGGAAGGAAGTCATTTCTCTGCGCCGATGCTTCGTGCCGGAGCCGGGATACGACGATTCCAGCCTCGGCGCAGCCGTCACATATGAAAAATTCGAAGGGAAAACCGTGTTCAAGACTTTTTACGGCGCCATGTTCCCGACTCCGGAAGAACTGGCCGCGGACCTGAAGAAGCGCGGCATTTCCACGCTGGATCTTTCCAGCTGGGAAATCTGTTCTCCGGAGGAGAATGCACGGATTCTTGACTCTCTCCGCAAGGCGGGAATTCGGGTGCGGTGCTTCTATGCGTTCCGCGACGGGGGAAATTCCAGATTCAGCCGGGAAGACCTGATCCAGACGGAACGGGCTCCCGGCTCGTACGAACTCTATTCCGGAAAATGAGCCGGATTTATTTCTTTTTTGCTTCCTGCCAGAGTTCTTCCATTTCGGCGGGGGTGGACTGTTCCGGCGTCTTGCCGCGTTCGGCCAGCTTCGATTCGATATAGCGGAAGCGCGTTTCGAATTTGCGGCTGGCGTCGGCCAGCAGCTCTTCGGCGGAACGGCGCTTGCGGAACCGGGAAAGGTTCGCCGCGGCGAACAGCAGATCGCCCAGCTCCTCGTCGATATGGGCGTCGTCGCCTGAATTCATGGCTTCTCTGAGCTCGCCGAGTTCTTCGCCGATCTTGTCGACGATCTGCTTCTGGTCGGTCCAGTCGAATCCGACCTTGGCGGCGCGCTTCTGGAACTTTTCGGCCTGGAGCAGGGCGGGACAGTGGTGCGGAATGCCGTCCATGAGCGATTTGCGGGTGTCGCCCTTTTCGATTTTCTTGACTTTTTCCCAGACGCCGAGGACTTCGCTCGCGTTGTGGAGCTTTGTTTCCGTTCCGAACACGTGAGGATGGCGGCGGATCATTTTTTCGGTGATGCCCTTCACAACGTCGCTGAAGGTGAAAGCGCCGCGCTCTTCGGCGATGACCGAGTGCAGGGTGATGTGCATCAGAATGTCACCGAGTTCCTCGCACATTTCCGCGTCGTTGGATTCTTCGATGGCGTCGAGGAGTTCGGCGCACTCTTCCATGGTGCACATCTTGAGGGATTTGTGAGTCTGGGCGCGGTCCCAGGGACAGCCGTCGGGCGAACGCAGGGTCCGCATGACTCCGAGCAGTTTTTCAATGCCGGTTTCTTCGTTCATTTTTCACACCTTTCGCGTTTGGATTCGAGCTCGTCCCAGCGCGAATAGAGAGAATCGAGTTCGGTTTTGAGAGAATCATGTTCGTTCTGGAGTGCCTGCATTTCGGAACCGTGCTTCGCAAAGAAGTCGGGGGCGGAAAAGAGCGCTTCGAGTTCGGTCACGCGGGCTTCGTCCTTTGCAATGTGCGGTTCCAGGGATTCGAGCTCGCGCTGTTCTTTCCAGGTCATTTTTTCCTTTTTCGGGGCGTCCGGCTTTTCCGGGACGGGCTCGGCCTTTCTTGCGGGGGCGGCGGGCTGCTTTTCCGCAAGCGCGGAATCGCGGAGGCGCTTCTTCTCGATGTAGGTGTCGTAGTCGCCCAGGTCGCAGAACACGGGCCGCCCCGGCTCGAACGCCATGATGTGCGTGCAGACCCGGTTCAGAAAATAACGGTCGTGGCTGACCACGGCCAGACACCCGGTATAATCGGCAAGCGCTTCCTCGAGCACGCGCAGAGTCGGCAGGTCGAGGTCGTTGGTGGGTTCGTCGAGGATCAGGAAATTGCCGCCGCCGCGCAGGATTTTTGCCAGGATCAGCCGCGCGCGTTCGCCGCCGGAAAGCAGCTTGATCTGCGTGTTGATGCGGTCGTCCGTGAAGAGGAACCGTTTGAGATAGGCGCGGATCCCGATGGACTCGCCGCCCAGATTGACCGTCTGACCGCCGTTCGCGATCTCGTCGACGACGGACTTTTCCGGATTCAGCTGGACGTGCTCCTGCTCGATGTAGTTGAACCGGACTGTTTCGGCGGTTTCGATCGTGCCGGAATCGGGCTGGAGCTTTCCGGAAATCAGGTTGAGGAGCGTGGTTTTTCCCGCGCCGTTCGCACCGACCACGCCGATCTTCATTCCGGCATGGAATTCGAACGTGAAATGGTCCAGAAGCATGCGCCCGCCGATGGAATAGGAGACGTCCTTCAGCGTGACGACCTTGTTGCCGAGGTAGTCGGCCTTCGGAATCACGAGTTCGACGTCTGAGGCGCGGACGGGCGCGCTTTTTGCGGCGGTTTCGTCGTAACGCTTGAGACGGCCGAGGTTGCGGCGGAGTCTCGCCTTCGGGGAGCGCCGCACCCATTCGATCTCACGGCGGAGGAACGATTTTCGGCGGGCCTCCTCCTGGTCTTCGGCGTATTCGCGGGCCTCCTTCGCGGCGAGAAAATCAGCGTAGGAGCCCGGACAGGAGTAGAATTTTCCGTTGTCGAGCTCCACAATCCGGGTGGCGAGACGGTCGAGAAAATAGCGGTCGTGCGTGACGAAAAGGCATGCGCCGCGGAACGAGCCCAGAAATTCCTCCATGGAGGCGACGCTCATGATGTCGAGATGGTTGGTGGGTTCGTCGAGCAGCAGAAGATCGGGTTCGGAAATCAGCGCGCGGGCAAGCAGGGTCTTGCGGAGTTCGCCGCCGGAAAGTTCGGAACAGCGGTGCGTGCGCAGGGAATCGAGCCCGAGCTTCGAAAGCAGAAAGTCGAGCTTCGGACGCGTGTTCCATGCGTCGTGGAGATTCAGCAGCTGTTCCAGACGGTCGTGCTCGGGCGTGCCGGGGGTGAGCCGTTCGCATTCGCTGTGGATTTTTTCAAAGCGGTCGAGCCCTTCGGAGACTACTTCCTCCACCGTTTTCGGGAGACACGCCCCGTCGATCTGGGGCATCATGGAAATGAAGATGTTTTTTGCCGCGCGGATTTCTCCGGCGGAGGGCAGGTCGAGCCCCATGATGATCCGGAGGAGCGTGGACTTTCCCGTGCCGTTGCGGCCGACGAGCGCCAGGCGTTCGCCGTCGTTCACGGCGACTTCGGCATCGGAAAACAGAGTCTGGAACCCGATCGTGTACGAAAGTTTTTCAACAGACCAGAGAACGCGTTCTGAAGCCATGGAACTCATCCGCCGATGATGCGGCTGTCGGAGCCGCCGAGGAAAATTCCCTGCAGGTTCATCTTGAGCGCTTCGGCGTTGCCGGCGAACTTCATGCCGACCTCTTCGGAGATCACGCCGTTCTGAATGAGCGCGAGGATGCACTGGTTGAAGGACTGCATGCCGTCCTCCTTGCCGGTCTCGACCGCGGCGGCGAGCTTTTCGAGGTGATTTTTCTGGATCAGCTGCTGGACGGTTCCGGTGTTGATCATGATCTCAATGGCGGGCACCACGCTCCCCGGCACGTCGAGACGCGGCGCCAGCCGCTGGGCGATCGTGGCCTTGAGGTTCAGCGCAAGCGCTTCGCGGACGGAGTCCTGCTCGTCCTTCGGATACAGGTCGAGGATTCGGGTGACGGCCTGGGTGGCGTCGGCCGCATGCACGGTGGACATGACCATGTGCCCTGTGTCGGAGGCCTGAAGCGCGGCTTCGAAGCTGGCCTGGCTCCGCATTTCGCCGACCATGATGACGTCGGGGGCCTGGCGCATGGCCGCGGTGAGGGCGGTCGTGAAGTCCTTCGTGTCGATTCCCACTTCCCGCTGTTCAAAGAACGAAAGATTGTCCTTGAATTCGTATTCGATGGGGTCTTCGACCGTGATGATGTGCTTGGCCGCATTGTTGTTGATATACTGGAGCATGGCGGCGAGCGTGGTGGACTTTCCGCTGCCCGTGGTTCCGCAGACCAGGATGATTCCGCGCGGCGTGAGCGCGAGCTGGTTCAGGATGGGCGGCAGGTTCAGTTCCTCGACCGTGAGGATCTTGCTCTTGACGTAGCGGAGCGTGAGCGCGTGGTGCGAGCGCTGGCGGTGCACGTTCACGCGGAAACGGCCGATCTCCGGATTCGAAAAGGAGGTGTCGAGGTCGCCCGTCTCGTGATAGCGCTTCGCCTGGCCTTCGTCCGTGACGATCTCGGTGATGGCGGTGTGGACGAACTCGGCGTCCGTGACGAGGGTCGTCTGGATCATTTCCCCGGCGATCCGCAGGGCGGCGGGGCCGTCCTCCTTGATCATGATGTCGGAGGCTCCGTTCTCAATCGCCGTCTTCAGAAGGTCGTGAAATTTGTTTTCGTTCATTTTTTTCGACTCTCCGGATCAGTATTTTTTCATCAGTTCGAGGAGTTCGCGGACGGCCTGTTCAATTCCCGTGAAGACCGCGCGCGCAATGATGCTGTGCCCGATGTTGAGCTCATGAAGGTGCGGAGTCCGCTCAAGAAAAATGCCGATGTTCTCATAATTGATTCCGTGCCCGGCATTGACGGTGATTCCGAGGGAATGTCCGAACTCGGCGGCGTCGTGGAGCCTGCGGAGCTCCCGCTCCGCGTCCGTGCCCGGCTTCGCGTTGGCGTAGGCACCCGTATGGAGTTCGATGAACTTCGCCCCCATCTTCAAGGCCGCGCGGATCTGCGCCTCGTCCGGGTCGATGAAGAGACTGACCCCGATTCCGGCGGCGGAAAGGGTTTTCACGGCGGCGGAAACCTTGTCGAACTGCCCGGCGGCGTCGAGCCCGCCTTCGGTCGTGAGTTCCTGACGCTTTTCCGGGACAAGACAGCAGTATTTCGGCCGGACTTCGGAGGCGATCCTGACCATTTCCTCCGTGACGGCCATTTCCATGTTGAGGGGAAATCCTGCGGCCTTGAGTCCGCGGATGTCCGAATCCTGGATGTGGCGGCGGTCTTCGCGCAGATGCGCGGTAATTCCGGCGGCTCCGCCCTTCATGGCGAGTTTTGCGGCAAGCAGAGGAGACGGATAATCGACTCCGCGGGCCTGTCTCAGCGTGGCGACGTGGTCGATGTTGACACCCAGTTTCAGCATGATTCATTTTCCTTTCGAGGTTCGGATCTGAGAAGCGATTTGAGCAAACGGTTCCGCGGCTTCCAGCGGCGCGGCCGGATTGAGCGAGACGGGCGAGACCATGTACGGACCGCGGAAGCCGTACCGGTACAGAAAGTCGATCCACGGGGCGGCGTGCGCCGGAACCAGAACGTTCCCCGAATCGCGGTTGTAGACGAAATGCACCGCGGCCGTTTCGAGCGGAAGCAGACCGGAAAGTGCGGCGGGGTCGAAGTTCGGCTTGAGGTCGTGCGGATGCACGTCCAGCCTGACCTTGAACCAGGGATTCATGGTGCGTTTCAGGAGGGCGGAAAGCTGGCCGGGAGTTTCCAGGCCGCGGGCCGGCAGCGTGAACGGAAGAATCAGAGTGAAGCGGTTCCGCACCAGCACGCGCGTGAGACTCTTCAGCAGTTCAAGAGCGCGCTCCGAAACGTCTTCGTCCAGCAGCGCGTAGTTGATTTCCAGGTCGAGAGAGGCGGCGGTGTATCCGAGTTCGGAAAGCCTGGTGATGGTCTGCTCGACTCCGGCGGTGAATTCGCGGCGCAGGGCAAGCGAGGCGTTCGGAATGTTCCGCGCGATTTCGGGGTCGATCACGCTGCCGCAGAGGACGGTGTCAAAGCGGTCGAACAGGGAATCTGCGGCGTCCGCGCCGAGCTCGGCGAAGGACGCCGGGACCTCGGCCGCCGTGAAAATTTCCGGCAGGTTCAGCAGGGAATCCAGCCGCCCGGCGGGAAAACTGGAGCGTCCGGCCGCCACGCCGAACGAACTGAGCGCGGCCTTTTCGGCCGTGGTTTTTTCCATGGCGTGTATCATAGGAAGCCGTTCTCCGCAAGAGTTTCGAGCGTCACGCCGGATTTTCCGCCGGACGCCGTCCGTTTCAGGTACGAAATCACATATTTTCCGAGGATGTCTGTTTCCAGGTTCACGGGCGAACCGGCTTTCTTCGTCACGATGCTGGTCCCTTCCGCCGTGGTCGGGATGATCCCCACGCGGAACGAATCCGCCGTGACGGATTCGACCGTAAGGGAAATGCCGTCGACTGCGACGGAGCCTTTCTCCACGAAGAATTCGGCCAGGTCCGGCGGAAGCGCGATGGTGTATTCGAGATCGGAGCGGCGGCGCCGGATTTCCAGAATGGGGGAGGCGGCATCCACATGCCCCTGGACGATGTGTCCGCCGAGTCTTCCGCCGGAAAGGAGTGCGCGTTCGAGGTTGACGGCGGCGCCGACCGGCTCGGAACCAAGGTTGGTGCGTTCGAAGGTTTCGCGCATCACATAGAAGACGAGGGGGCCGCCGGACATGCCTTTTTCGAGGGTGAGGCATGCGCCGTTGACGGCGATGCTTTCGCCTTTCTGAAGATCGTCGAATCTTTTTGCGGATTGGACCGTGAGATGGCCCGACTCGCCGGCGAGGGTGCGCGCGAGAATGATTCCGGTGGTTTCGACGAGTCCTGTGAACATGAATGTGCACTCCCTGAAAAATTATCCTGAAATGTACACGGGAAATGCGTATTTTTCAAGGGTTGCGGAAAGAAAAAGACGGGCGCGGATTTCCGGGCGGATCATATCCGGAAGAATTGGACGGCGCACGCGTGCTGCCGGCGGCGCATGGGTTCCCTCGTCGGCATTTTTTTGCAATTCCTCTGGAAAAATCCGAAAAACGGGCTACATTATTCGTTTGTTTCCAACAGAGGAAGACAAGGCATGTTTTTCAGATTCATTTACAATCTCCTGTTCCCGGTCGTGTTCCTTGCGTTCATCCCGGGGCTGATCGTGAAACTGATCCGGCGTCCGGGCGTCAAACGCTCCTACCCCGAACGGCTCGGAATCTTTTCGGCGGAGAAAAAACGCCGTCTCGAGGCGTTCCGCGGCGCGCTGTGGCTCCACGCGGTGAGCGTGGGCGAAACCAATCTTGCGCTCACGGCCATCCGCGCCTGGAACGAACGCACGCCCGGAAAACGCTTCATCCTTTCCACCACCACGACCACCGCGCAGGAAATCGCCGTCAAGAAAGCCCCCGAAAACGTGATTGTGATCTTTTCCCCCATCGACTTCCTGCCGATTGTTTCGCATGTGTACAATCTGCTGAAGCCTTCCGGACTCGTGATCTTTGAAACCGAAATCTGGCCGAACATGATCCATCAGGCGAAAAAGCGCGGGCTCCATGCCGCGCTCGTGAACGCCAGAATGTCCGACCATTCCGTGAAGGGCTACCGCCGCTTCCGCATGTTCTTTGCGCCGACCCTGAACGAAT
This sequence comes from uncultured Victivallales bacterium, assembly GCA_964534535.1. GTDB lineage: Bacteria > Verrucomicrobiota > Lentisphaeria > Victivallales > UBA1829 > CAZHPP01. Next base: position 8,488 of record CAZHPP010000137.1, read on the forward strand.
TTGACTCGATCTGCGTCCAGACGGAAACCGACCGCGAACGGTTCGTTTCCGTTGCGCCTCAGGCCGCATCGGAAATCCGGGTCTGCGGGAACATCAAGTTCGACCAGCGCGCCCCGGCGGACCTGAAGCTGCCCGACCTGGTCCAGGCGTTCGGACGCCGTCCGGAGCTCGTGATCCTCGGTTCGAGCACGCATCCGGGCGAAGAGGAATGGATCGCGAAATCGTTTCTGACGGTGCGCAAGCAGTATCCGGGCGCCGTGCTCGTGATCGTTCCGCGCCACGCCGAACGCGGCGCGGAGCTGTGGGAGCAGCTGAAAGGCTTCGGGCTCGGCGTGATGCGCCGTTCGACGGGGCAGCGCCCCGCCGGAAGAACGGACTGTCTCCTGGCCGCCACTACCGGCGAACTGATGGGCCTTCTGGCGGAACCGGACATTGTGGTTCAGGGCAAGACCCTGAACGGGAACAGCGAAGGTCAGAACA
>CAZHPP010000138.1:0-8963 GCA_964534535.1 uncultured Victivallales bacterium
AGATAAGAAAGGATGCGCCGTGGATGGAAGTGGCGCTGGACAGCGATTTTCTCGGGAATTCGACAGAATTGAGCGTAAGGCTGGCACTTCCGGGGAGAAAATTTGAAACGGGAGAGGCCGGGACTCTGTTCGGGACGGTCGTCCGCCGCGAATATGGACGTGAACTGACAAGATCGGAATGGTTTCCTGCCGGTAATTTCATGACGTTCGGCCGATATCTCTGGTTCAATGCGGGAACGCCGGCCCATGCGTTCCGCAGCGGCGGGCTCGAAAACCGTTATCTGAGAAGCCCGGTGAAACGCTGGGCGCCGTGGTTTCCCGTCACGCCGGAAAGTTCCATGTGGGACAACGGGATGCATCGGTACAGGTTCCTGCTTTGCGCCGATGCGGAGTCCGTGACTCCGGCCGACAGGCACAGAATCGGAACGGAATTCCAGTTCGAGGCAGACGGGATTCCATTCCGGAATGAGGAACTGCCGGAACTTGCCGGCCTCCCGGAAAATGTTGTACCGGCGGGAATCGACGCTGCCGGAAACGTCTGGCTTTTTGAAAGCGCCGGAACCGGATGCGTCTGGAACGGAAGGAATCTGCATTTCGCCCCCCGGCAGATATTGAAGGTAAAAATACGATGAGCAGAACAGTGCGCAGCATACTTTTCATTGCCGCATCCAGCGGCGAAGGCCAGTTCAGGGAGATAATCGACCCGAAACTGGCCGGATTGTTTAAAAAGTCCGGATTCCACGCTCATTCCTGTTATCTTGGAGAACTGAAGCGGGAGCATCTGGCGGAATGTTCGGTGCTTGTGATCATACGGACCCCGATGCCAGGTCACGCAAAGGACGATACGGAGCTTTTCAGAAAATGGACTCCGGAAATTCTGCAGGCCGTGCGCAGCGGAATGGGACTTGTCATTTTCTTTTCCGAATCCTACGGACGCAGCGAAGGAACGCTGAACGAATTTACGAAACCGCTTGGCGCCGCGTGCTATTTCAATCAGATTGAGGAAACAAATGCCGAACGCCGCGGAATGATCCCGAACCTCGACGGCGGCACGACCGTCCTTGCCGATGTTCTGGAAACACCCGGAATCAGCGCAATGGAAGTCGTTACGGGGGGAGGCCACGGCACGCAGCAGCTGACCTGCCGCACCGATTCGAACTGGACAGTTCTGCTTCGTGGATCCAAAACATGCACAAGCCGGGCGTTCCAGCTCGGTTTTTACAGCCATGGAAGTCCGGAACCGATCGAAACTCCGGTGTTCGCAGCATTCCGGAACTGGGGAGACGGCGTCATGGCGCTGTTTCCCGGATCGGCTCCGCTGTGGTTGTCGAGTGCCTGCCTTCCGCGTTTTGAAGGTCATCTTCTCGGACAGAGAAACGGGGCTGGACTTAAATTTCTCCTTTCGCTTTTTGAACGCACCGGGCGCCGCGTTCCGCCGGAAACGTCCGCTCTGGAACAACTTGACGAATCGCACAAAGCCGCGGAAACCTTTTCCTTCCGATATGTTTCCGCAGAGGCGCAGTCGGCACTGAAAAAACGCAGACCCTTCCGGGTATTCATCGGGACGGTTCCCGACGGCATGACCCAGGAGGCGCTCGCGCGCAACGCATTGGAATGTGGATGTGCGGCCGTTGTTCCCGTGACGGATTACGACAGCCTCACGCCTGAGTCATGGAAGTGCAGACGGCAGAAGCTGACCGGAATTCCCGGCATTTCCGCCATGCCAGGTTATGAACAGATTGACGAAGAGGGCAATGACAGCGTGGTCTTTTCCGTGGATGAACTGCCGTCCCAGCGGAAATGCTACCCGAATTCCAACCTTCTTGAAGACCTGCTGGTCAAACTCAGCGGCTACTGCGCGATCTGCGCACGGCCGGAGCTCAACCGATATCCGCCGTGGCGCTGGGGCGGGTACAATGCAATGGAATATGACGGTTCCGCCGAATCGCTGGCGATGTTCCGATTCAGGACTGGGTCTGCCTGCGCGCTTTCGCCTGTGACTGTCGGCCGGGGCGTATTGCCGTCGGAGGAAAAATTCCATACTTATGTGCTGGCTTCGACTCCGGAAGAATGGCGGCGCGGCATGACGGAGAACTTTCATCATACGTTCGTTGCTTCCGGTTCCGTGAGAATGACGGACTTCGGACTTTATGGACCGAGCCTGATGCTCGACGACTGGGAGGGGTTCTGGTATGAATGGGAAAACGGCGAAAAAGCCGTGCTCCGGATTGCATTGGAGTCGGATTCCGTCATTTCAGAAGTGACCGTCTACGACGGGGAACAGGTTTTCCGGAGGTATGCTCCGCGTACGAAGAATACTGAAATCGCCGAGGAAATCGTATTTGAACGCGACCTCCGGCTGACAGTCTCCGCCCGATGCGCCGACGGAGGGGAACTTGCCGCAAGCTTTCCAGTCTATACGCGGAACCGGCACTTCTGGGCCCATGCCGGGAGCGACCAGATGAACGACTACCACAATGTGTTCCTGGAAAAGTCTTCCGGAATGATGGGCATCGGCGGCAGATTTTACGAGCCCTGCGGCTTTGTGACCTGCGGTTTCGCATGGGGCGATTATGTCAGAATTACTCCTCCTGTGCCGTGGTCGGACCTGATGCCTTCCGGAATAGAGGTCTCTTCCATGACCTCAAGCTTCAAATCGTTCCATCCCAGTCCGTTCGTCATGACGGAATCGGGCGGATGCGACTTCCTGAACAACCACAGACGCGGACTCGGACTCTGCAGTTCCGAAGTCCATATTGTGAACACGTCCGCCGGAAGCATGTGGCTGGAGCAGCCGGGAGCCGTCTGGCGGGGGCATGGCGGACGAGTCTTCCACCCGACCAGGGCTGTCGTGGAAAGCCGTCTCTGGCGCTGTGCCGGAACGTATGAGATTCCAAAATGGCGGCCTTATGAGCCGACAGTCGTAAAATTTCATCTTGTTCTTGAATTCATTCGCAGTTTCCGGCTTTCCGAAGGCCGTATCATCATTGCGCAGTCGCTGCATTCGATGAAGAAAGGCCTTCTGCTGAACGGTGAACCGCTGGAACGTCATCTTCAACCCGGAACGGAGGTGCCGTCCGACTGGAAGGAATGGGATAATCTCAGCGCATGCAGACTGTTCCGGAACGGTCCGGGAACGGAACCGGTTCTGAGAGGCGAAACACTTGTTGTCGACGGAGATCCCTGCGGTACATTCCGGTTTCATGCGCCTTCGGAAATCGGCGGAACGTGGTTTGTTCGGGCATGGCGCTGGCGCGGAGATGGATTCATGCTGTCGTACGAATGGGCTCCGGAATCCTCCGTCTTCAGGAAAGGCCGGAAAATACCGCTGGAATATTCAATCTCTCTGGAAGTGGAGAAACCGTCATGAAAAAAATCGCTGCAGCGTTCTGTCTGATGTTTCTTGTCCTGTCCGGCATGGCGTCAGGACCTGTTCCCGTGCTGTGCCTGGTTTCGGAAGATACGGCGCAGCAGGGACTTGATTCCATCGATCCGGAAGCCGCCTCGCTTTACAGGAAACACGGATGGGACCTGCATTTCGGATTCTATCAGAAGACGACTTTCGACGAACTGATGCGCTATCCGGTGGTTGTCGGGATGATTCCGCAGCTTCATGCCGGGACACAGGCGATTTCACCCCAGCTGGCGGAGGCGTTCGACAAATACATGCGTTCCGGAGGCGGACTTGTCATGATCCCGGGGCCGAGCTATTACACGGCTGATGATTTTGAACGCAGGGTAAATCCTTTCCTTGAAAAATACGGCGTCGGCGTCAGGAACGACATTCCAGTGGATTCGAATCCCGTGAACATGCTGAAGCAGGTGCGTGCGCTGGAATACCGGTATCTCAGGACCTCGAACCTTGACAGGAACCATCCTGTGACGAAGGGAATTCCGTTCCTGCTGCTTCCTCTCGACTTCAGCAGCAATTATCTCAGAACCTATACGATGACGCATCCCTCGAAAGAATGGACCGTGCTTGCTTCCGGTGAAAAGACATGCGGTTCGTTCAAGCGGAAAAGCGTTGTTTCCGGCGCACCCGAACCGGGGGAATGGAAGTCCGAACCGCCTTTCCTGGCTGTCAGACCGGTCGGCAGGGGATTTCTGGCGCTGTTTACAACGGCTTCGCGGTGGTACATCTACGATGCGTGCCACTGGGCGTTCGGCAGCGGGTTCGTTCTCAAAGAGGGGAACGGCCTTGAGCTTATGACAAGGCTGTTCGATTTCGTGTCGTCCCATCGGGACGAACTGCCGAAACTTCCGCCGGAAAAAATCCTCGTGAAAGCGGAGCCGGTGCACGGCAATCTGCCTGTGATTCAGGACCGCGTACAATGGTTTGACGAGGTGTCCGGCAGACTGGCGAAGGAAGGGTTCGGCGTTGTATGCCGCCGGAATGCGGGCGGAATCGCCGATACCGAATATTCCGCAGGACGCGGATTCGGGTTCGTCGGCTCCCCGGGCTCCAGCTGGATTGTCCGCCGCGTATGGCTTGACATCTTCCATCCGACGGCAGCCTCGGGGCGGGCCTGCGACATCCGGGATTTCGACTATCGTTTTGACAATATGACGCCCGGCGGAGAATACCGTCTCGGGGTGCTCGTCTGGTCTACTCAGAAAGAAGGTGCGCGCGACCTGGAAATCAAATGGCGCGGCGCTGATGACAGACTTCATTCCCTGAAAACGGTTCCGCTTCCGCGCTTTGATCTGGCTCAGGGGCCGCGCTTCGAGGTCGTCAGTCTGCCGCCGGATGCGGTGAAAGACGGCACTCTCCGGATCAACTTCAGCCGGGGGCAGGGCGGCGAAGGCACTTTTACGCTCGTTTCCGAAGTGTGGATCTTCCAAAAAGGCGCAAAGCGGATTCCTTCTTCCGAATTCGCGGCATTCTGGGATTCTCCTGCGTTCGGGACAGTCTTCCAGCCGGAGCCGAGAACTTGGCGGAAGGGAATCGCCGTGACCTGTCCCGATGGAAAGTCTCCGGCCGAATTTGCGACCGGGGCTTCTGCGGCCGGGCTCGATTTCATCGCCGTTTCGAGAAGACTTGAAACGTTCGGGAACGACTCGTTCAAGAATTTTTCGGAGGAGTGCCTGAAATCGGGCGGGCGTTCGATTCAGGGGGTACCGGGCATCGTGCTGACAGCTTCCGAATCGGGAAGGCCGGTGCCAGAGAGGCCTCAGCGCAGTGCTCCCATCCAGGCCTGTTTCGCCGGCCCGATCTCCGTGGTGCCGGAAAAACACGAACTTTCCAGCCCTCACAAACTGTTCTGGAAATTCTTCGGAGGAGAATATTCCGGCGGCATCAGAACAGCGGCCGTTCTGATGCGTCCTGTTTCGGGCGGACTCTCCCCGTATTTTCAGCGTTTTTGGCGCGGGTTCAACCTTGGGGAAAAAGGCGGGATTGAACTTTATAAGGAACTGACGGCGGACGGCTACGGTCCGAAACCCGGATTTTTCATGCCTGCCGCTTCTCCGGAAGACGTGAAGCGGATCGCTTCTTCGGCATTTATGCAGGTACCCGTGCCTCCGGATGAAAAAACCTGGCCGTTCCTGTATGCTGCCTGCGCTTCGACGGGCCCAGTCATCCGCAATGTCTCTTTTTCGAGCGACCTCATGCGCGATGGGGAACCGGGCAACGGCGACGTGTTCCGCAAGTCGCTGTGGAGCGTTGCGTCCATTTCCGTCGAGTCGAAGTCCCTGCTGACTGAACTTTCTCTTTACGACGGACGCCGTCTGCTGCGGAGGTTCTTCCCGAACCGGAATGTCGTTTCGGTCAGCGAACCGGTCCTGATCGACAGGCAGTCCAGCCTCTTCTGGATTGTGCGGGCCGCCGACGGTTCCTTTGCCGTTACCGGTTCTTATTCCTTCATCGACGAGCGCATGCGCAGCAATATGTGCGCGGACAACCAGAACTCCATCTGTTCCATCGGACGTGCGCCTGAAACATTCATCCGCGACGAACGGGAACTGTATCTTCAGCATTCGTACTGGCATACCGGCGAGGCGCAGGGACAACTCGGGGTGATGCGGGACGCGCGCAATCTTGTGCCGCGCGTGATCGAAACGGGCATCGTCCAGCTCTGCAAATACGTTCAGCCGATGCCCGTCATCGAATTTGCAGACGGAAAAACCGAAAATCATATTTTCAGCCGCATGTCGATCGCGGCCGCCTCCGGCGAGGCAAATAGAATCCATTATGAATTCGAAATGCCGGAATGTTCGTTCCGCTCGTCGGCCGACATCACGGCCTTTCGTCCCCGCGATGGCGGCGACACTTCGATTCTGGTCGAGCTCAGCCTTGCGGCTCAGCGGAATATCGCCCCGGAAGAGATTGGTGCAATACGTGTTTTCAGCGCAGGTCTGATGCCGTCCTTCCCCGCGTCATGGAATTACCGGGTCGAGACGAAGCGCGGCGTGTTCGCCGAAGGAATACTTTCCAGCAGGAAAGTCCCGGTCGAGCATCCGCTTGCCCCGTTCGGAATAGCCGCACTTACGCCGAACAACCTTGCCGAACCGGTGCTCATTTCCCTGAATACGGAAGATCTGCTGATGCGCTTTGACAACCTTTCCGACTGGAACTGCCGGGAACGCCTTTCAGTCATGCTTCCGAAGCGCGGATGGGAAAAAGGCGAAACACGACGGTATTCTTTCATCTTCCAGCTGCTCCAGACTCCCGTTGACAGCGTACAGACGCTGAGTTCGCTCAAGGGAGATCGGCTTTACCGCGCTTCCGCCGCAGGCAAAGTGATGCAGGGCGTGCTTGCCGGATCCAGATTCGTCCTTGACTTCAAAGCCGCAGACCGTGCCGCGGTCTGGAGGCATGAGGGGTGGATCGGCCGGGATCCGCTGCCGGTTCGGATTTCCGGGCTGAATCCGAACTGGAGCGCCGTCCTGGCGTGCGGTTCCGAAATCAATCCGCTGCCTGTGGACGAATACGGAACGGCCATGTATTCTCTGGATGAGAAACATCCGTGCAATGTCGCGGCGGGAAATCCGGTCGTTTCGGACGATCCCGAGCTCAGAATCGAATTCGCCGGAATTTCTTCCCACGGCGTTTCCATGCATCTTCACAATGCTTCGAATCAGCGGAAAACGTTCCGCTTGCGTTCCAACGCGGCTTTCCATGGAGTTATACCGGATTTTAATTTCAAGATTTCATTGAATCCGGGCAGCGGCATGTGGATTGCCGCTGATTCCGGCAGAATGACAATCGACAATTTTCAATAGGAGGCTCTGATGAAACTTCTCTCTTCACTCATGCTTGCGGCGGCCGCCGCGGTCGTGTCGGCCGCTCCGGAAACACTGACCGACTCTTCGCCGAAAAACAATTACGGATTCGGACGTGAAACGGCAATCCGCTCAATCCGGGAACTCGCCGATGCTGCCGGAGTCCGGATGTCCCCTGAGACGCCGTACATCGTCCTTATCTCCGATTTCCACCTTTATTCCCAGTCCGACGCAGGCAGAAAAGGCGACGTGGTATGGTCGAAGGATATTCGAGGCGATCTTCAGAAACTGGTCGGAACGATCAACGGATTCACGCCCGCTCCGGCGCTTGTCGTCATTACGGGAAATCTCGCTCACAACGGAACGGCCGGACAGTATTCCGAACTCAAGACTCTCCTTTCCGGACTGAAAGCGCCAGTCATGGCGATTCCCGGCAGTCAGGACGATGTGCCGCTCATGAAAAAAATTCTGGACCCTGCCATGACCTCGAACATGGCAAGACCCGTTGGAAATTGGATCCTTGTCGGACTTGACACCGGGAAATCCGGCTCGCTTTCGAAAAGCGAAACGGCGTTCCTGCGTGATGCTCTTGCAAAGAACGCTTCGAAACCTGCAATGATCTTCACCCATCATACACCCGTTCAGCAGCCTGGATGGGAACCTGTCAGGACAATGCGGGAGACCCTTGTCAATACGGTCGAACCGCACAAACTGCCGGTATGGTTCGTGAGCGGACACGCTCATGCCAATTTTCTGGTCATGATGAAATACGATTCACATCCGGCATATCCGGTGCTCACCACGACATCGGCAACCGGTTCATACGGTTATGACGCTCCCGCGCTGAGAGTCATTTTCCTGGGGTGCGATTCCGCACCGGTCAGTGCGATCTGGCGTTATGCCGATGCTTCCTCGGGATTCCGGATTGATCCGTCGGTTTCCTCGTGGCCCGTCTACAGTCCGGAACCGCTTGACCCGAACCGCGAACTGCTCGACATTGACAGAAACATGCGGAAAAAACTTTCGGCCGGAAGCCGCGGTGTCGGGGAACATGAACTGTATGACTATGTCGATGGAAGCGGGAAGATGTTGATCGCAATCCCCGCGGCCGAATATGCAAAGAACGCTCCGCTTGTGCTTGAGTTCGACGTCGAATCCGATTATGTTATCAAGGCTGGACCTTCGAAAAATGAGCTCGCGGAAATCTTCAATTCGGGGAAGCGTACCGTGCGGAAGACCCTGCGCTGGAATATTCCGGAGGATCTTGCCTTCGGTGTGGTTTATATTGAAATTACCGACCGTACTCCGCAGGACGGCTTCGGGGCATTTGTTTATGGCATGCGCCTGCTTGGGCGACCTTTGAAACATCCCTGAACCATTGCCGCTGAGGTTAACACGACTTTATAGAACATTTTAGAGAGAATGTCCTATAAAGTCGTTTTTTTGTTTTTTGCTGATTATCAAGACTTTTCCTGCGTTATATTTCGAATTGTCCAAGTCAAAATGGGAGTCTGCCGATGGCAAGGCCGTCTGAGCAGGAATATTCGACCTTTCAACTTGATGTTCAGTATAGAAGATTTTCTCAAAATTTTCAGGAGAATGCCCCGACAATTTCCGATGCGGACGCTGCGCGTAGAATCGGCGATTGCTGAGATTGCCGGGAACGTATCAGGGACATCCCCATCCGATCATGTCCTGGAAGAAGCGTCTGAAGGCTACCTCTAAAAAACCATTTTTCAGAG